>NZ_JAJDJW010000002.1:0-200333 GCF_020567645.1 Enterococcus sp. CWB-B31 | reverse complement strand
TCGTCGCATAAAAAGCTTGCTCCTGCGATTACTCGTCGCATAAAAAGCTTGCTCCTGCGATTACTCGTCGCATAAAAAGCTTGCTCCTGCGATTACTCGTCGCATAAAAAGCTTGCTCCTGCGATTACTCGTCGCATAAAAAGCTTGCTCCTGCGGTTACTCGTCGCATAAAAAGCTTGCTCCTACGGTTACTCATCGCACAAAAAGATATGCACCAATCATTAAGTCACAGAACCTGCGTATAAGAATAAATCGTTTCTATTTTAAGTAGAATAGCTCCTTTTGTACATTTTTTCATGGGAAACCCAATCGAATACAGGTATTTTTCTTTCAGATAAGAAGGAATACCGGACACAAAAAGTGGTCGTAGCGACCGTATATTTGATGGTACGAATTATTTATCGGATGTTTTCCGATGCATCCCGTTACCAAGAACTTGGAGAAAGATAGTTACAAGAGAAAAAGACTATTCTAACTCTAGATATTTAATTAGTAGAGAAATTCTGCGTATTTTATTTTAATTTAGATTATTTCCTGAAAATAGTCATTTTTCAGTGGCAACCTGAGGTCTCTTCCAGTATACTTTCATTATTGTTAAATGGAGGAAGTGACTAAGTGAAAAATGAATTAAAACGGGAAATTTCTTTTTTTGGGGCGTTATCAACGGTTATGGGTACGGTAATCGGAGCAGGAGTCTTTTTTAAAGCTGCTGCAGTGGTAGAGAAAACACAGGCAACTGGTTTGACGTTAGTTGTCTGGCTGTTGGCTGGATTTTTAACTATTTGTGGTGGGTTGACAGTGGCAGAGCTTGCTACAGCAATCCCTGAAACTGGCGGACCTATTCGCTATATTGAAAGGATTTATGGTAAGCTTCCTTCTTTTTTATTAGGATGGGCACAGAGTATCATTTATTTTCCTGCCAATATTGCTGCGTTGAGTATTATTTTTGCTACGCAGCTGGTTAACCTGTTTCATCTGTCAGCAGGCAATTTGCTGCCGTTGGCTTTTTGTACGGCAGTCAGCGTTACAGGAATTAATTTATTGGGGACAAAAACTGCAGCAGGAGTGCAGTCGCTTACTCTTTCAGTTAAATTGATCCCTATTGCCTTAATTATTATTGTCGGTCTTTTTACGCCTGGGAAAGTTGATGTTTCGCTCTTCACAATGTCTTCTGGGCAAGGAAATTCTTGGGCGGTGGGAGTTAGCGGTGCACTTTTAGCCACTCTTTTTGCTTATGACGGCTGGCTGGGTGTAGGAAATATTGCAGGAGAAATGAAACATCCGGAAAAAGATTTACCCAAAGCAATTATTTTAGGTTTAAGCTTCGTAACAATTGTCTATGTTTTAATCAATCTGGTCTTTTTAAAAACACTGCCGATCTCTTCAATTGCAGGGAATTTGAACAGTGCTTCGGAAACTGCAATGGTTATCTTTGGAGAATTTGGCGGCAAGCTTGTGACTATTGGTATTTTAATTTCAGTTTATGGTGCTTTAAATGGCTATACAATGACAGGCTTGCGTGTCCCTTATGCAATGGCACTGGAAAATCAGCTGCCATTTAGTACAGCATTTGGGAAACTGTCAAAACGAACAAATGCTCCTTTTATCGCTGCCTATGTTCAATTGGGAATCGCCTGTGTTATGATTACTTTAGGAAATTTTGATTTACTGACTGATATGCTGGTATTTGTTATGTGGTTTTTCAGTCTTCTGTTATTCTGGGGGGTACTTCGTTTACGAAAAACAGAGCCTGAGCTGAAACGTCCCTATAAAGTTCCTTTGTACCCGATTGTACCGTTGATTGCCATGGTTGGAGGCGGTTTTATCTTGGTTATGACAGCCGTTACTACTCCTATGCTGGCACTTGTTGGGATAGGAATGACCTGTGTGGGCATTCCGGTGTTTTATTATCAGCAAAAGAAAGGCTGAGTGAAATGGAAATTGTAATTTTAGATGGTTATACGCTGAACCCGGGAGACTTGAGTTGGCAGGACCTGGAGAAGTTGGGAGATGTAAGGAGGTACGATCGAACCTCTTACACCGACCATACTGAGATCATTGAACGAATTGGTTCTGCCCAGGCAGTCTTAACAAACAAGACGCCGATTACGAAAGAGATATTGGCTGCTTGCCCTAGGGTTCAATATATCGGTGCACTGGCAACCGGCTATAATGTGATCGATGTTGAAGCAGCCCGTCAGAAAGGGATTCCAGTGACGAATATCCCTGATTACAGTACAGATGCAGTAGCGCAGTTTACATTTGCTTTGTTGTTGGAGATTTTCAGTCAGGTTGGACTTCATAATGTATCGGTACATTCCGGCGAATGGCAGAGAAGTGAAGATTTTTGCTATTGGAAGCTGCCTTTGACTGAACTTTCAGGGAAAACCATTGGATTGGTCGGTTACGGGAAAATCGCTCAAAGAGTAGCGGAAATTGCCCATGCATTTAAGATGACAGTTATTTATTATAATTATCGACCGAAGCAGCCGCAGGAGAGTTGGGCTGAACAGGTCTCGTTAGATGAGCTTTATGACAAAGCAGATATTGTGAGTCTTCATTTGCCGCTGTTTCCTGAAACAGAAAAAATGATCAATCACGAAGCTGTTCAAAAAATGAAAGAGGGCGCAGTTTTACTTAATACCTCACGGGGCGGTCTCTTGGATGAACAGGCAGTTGCCTTGGCGTTGAATACTGGAAAGCTTGCAGCATTAGGGGCTGATGTAGTATCCGTTGAGCCAATCGAGGAGGATAATCCTTTATTGAAAGCACCTAATTGTTATTTGACTCCCCATATTGCCTGGGCTCCGGTAGAAACAAGGCAGCGTCTGATGGAGATTGCTGTTGATAATTTATGTCAATTTTTAGACGGACAACCAAAAAATGTAGTGAATCTTTAGCTGTCGATAATTATTTGAGGGAATCTGTCCGGAAATCATTTCTAAAAAATAAGCATGTCTACTTTTTAAACCGTTACGGATTTGAAAAGCAGACATGCTTTTTTTAAGGGATTGTAGAAAAAATCATTCGAATATAAGGCAGAAGGATATATTGCTGAATACCAATCAGCACCAGCAAATGAGCTGGATAAAACCAGTAAAACAGATATTTCCATTGTCGCCCTCTTTGTCCGTTATAAAAATAAATAAAGATAAATGAAAATAATCCGCTGATACTGTTTTGAAGAATGACCAAGCCGCCGGCAAGACATTTTACTAATGGATATTCTCTCAGATAGTACAGCACAGAAATCAGTAAAACACCAATCCAACCGCCATAATCGGTTTGAAGAAACTCAGCTGTAAAAATACCGGCAAAAACAATGCCAAGGGAAAGGATGATGTTCAATGGTGTACGTTCCTTGACTTTCTCCAGTTCCATAAGAACGACCAGACCAATCAGCAGAGTAAAGAATACATTTTGTTTTTCCAGTGTAAAAAATGAATTTCTGAATGCCAGATCGTAGGGCACCTCTGATATAAGCGCGAAAATCAGTAAACGGCTAAAATATTTTTTTACATTGGAGGTATGCACAAAGCCTTCCACCAGCAAAAAACAAAAAAGCGGAAAGGATAATCTTCCTAAAATAAGAAAAATATCAAAAATCTTAATTAGAGCTGTGTAAAAGGTTTCCATAGCAGGCGGCAGCTGCTCAATAATTGACTGAGGTAAGTAAAGCAGTTTAGCTGAATGATCCATAAACATAGTGATAATGGCAATCCATTTCAGTGTACTGCCGGAAAAATAACCTTTTTTATTCATAAAATAACTCCTTGTTTATTATACGTATTTCAAAATATAGTCTAAAAAATGCTCTGAAAAATTAACAATAGTGCGGGTTCCGCTTGTTGTTACGTTTCCCGCTCGTGCCAAAGCTGTTGTCTAAGGTGATGAAGCGAACACTTTACAGTGAGCGCCATTGAACTAAAATTGCTGTTCTGATGCATTTTTTCTGTATTTTTGAGTGTCAGAGTACTCAATGTTGGCGGTTCGCTGTCAAGTGCACCGGTTATTTAGCACAGAGCTTTCATAGATTGTTTCGAGCTGCTTTATTGTAAAGTTATTCATGGGGAGACTGACTTTATTCCGTTATAAAACTGCATTCTTAGAAATTCAGCAACCTCTGTGTATCTGTTTAACAGCAATGCTTCTTTTGAAAAGCTGCCTGTTACATCTATAAAACAGTATACCAAATATTTTACCATAGTTAATTTTTTAAGATTAAGAAAAAATATTAGTAAACATGCTATACTTGAAAAATTGAAAGAGAGGAAAGAAAATGAATGTAGTTTTTTGTGATATTGATGGTACCTTTCAGGATATTGGCGGAGAGATACCTAAAATAAATTTTGATGGAATAGATGCGTTGCAAAATCAGGGAGATCATTTTGTTTTTATTAGTGGAAGAGGCTATGATCAGCTTCGTGAGCTGCTTTCTCAGCTAACAAATGACTGTGATGTTATTTTCAGTAATGGTGCGGGATATCGCTTAATGGGAGAAGAGCCTGTCTACAGATCCTGGCTTTCTTTAGGTATATGCAGGGAAATCGTTTCGGTAGTTGAAGAACGGAATATTTTCTATTTTATTCATACGGATAATGGAATAATTATGAAATCTGATCGACTCTATAGAGCGCATTACTCAGCTTTGAGAAAGCGGCTTAAGCCGATGGGTGAAACAGGCACGAGGATTATGGACTTTAAGGAAAAATTTTTTGCAGAAGAATGTCAGCATGTGGATGATCCGGTTCAATACTTAAGTGAAAACTCCGAATTAAAAATTCTGAAAATCGAGATAATGGAAGCAGACGATGAAGAACTGGAATGCTTGAGAAACATGTTAAATAGCGAGACAACCCATGTATTTTCTTCTTATTATCAATGTTTGGAAGTGGTTAATCCGCTTAGCAGCAAAGGTCATGCAGTTCGTCACTTTATGACGGAATTTTCTGGGGGGCGAAGTTATGGTATTGGAGATGGTGAAAATGATCTGGCCATGCTTGATGCTGTTGACGTTCCTGTTGCGGTGGAAAATGCATCAGAAGCAGTTAAAGCAAAGGCCAGGATAATTACGGATCATTGTGCGAATGGCGGTGTTGGAAAGTTTATCTTTGATCATTTGATTACCAGCAACTAGAAAACCAGATTAATAAAACCGGTATTCGGCGAAACAATCTGTTTCGCTGGATACCGGTTTTTTATCACAGACTTTTTTTCTGTTTCCTGATCTTTTTCAGTGTCCAGTCATAGCGACTAGGTGCAGCAGAGACAAAATAGTCGCCTAATGATGTGGAGTTTGTACCGCCGTTTATTCGGGTTTAGATATGAAGAGAGTTTGGAACTTTGATTCTGTCCTAAACTTTCTATTTTGCGTATTTTTTAATTGCCTGAGAGAGTAATTCTGTTGTTTCTGCGCCTCCGCGCTTGTTGTAGTATTCGGCAAATCGTTCGTCTGCCAGGTACATATCAGCCAAACCACAGTGAGCTTCTGCTGAATAGTTTGCCCAAGAGTAGCTCAGCCATTTTTTATGAAGTGTGTAAACTGTTTCCGCTGTTTCAGAGTCGAGATCTTTTGTCTCAGACAATTCTGCCAGAGCATCAAACAGCTGGTCTTCCAAAGCGTTCATTGCCTGAAAAGCTTCTTCACTCATATTCTCCCACTTTTTGTTGGAGGCTTCAACTGTCTCCTTGCCATATTTCTCACGGATTTCTTCTCCGTATTTTTCTTCATTTTCCACTAATTTTTGTTGCTTAAATGCATTGAATTTTTCTGTATCTTTCATTTGTATATCCCCCTTATGGTAGTGTAATGTCTTTTCCACAGTCAGAAGGAGCAAGTCAATCTGGTCTCTTTTTTTGAGAAGTTCCTGATAGTGCTTCTCCAATGCTGTTTCAAAGTCAAAGTCAGGTTTGTCTAAACTATTTTTGATTGCCTCCAGTTTCATGTCCAGTGAACGATAAAAAAGAATTTGCTGGAGCCGATCGACCTCTTTTTTCCCGTATATACGATAGCCTGATGAATTTACCCGCGCAGGTTTTAATAAATCAATTTCATCATAATAACGAAGCGTACGAGTACTGACACCGGAAAGCAGGGCCAGTTTATTAATTGTATATTCCATTTGTTTTCCTCCTGACATTTCTTATCATAAACGTTTACGTAACGTCATAGTCAAGCTTATTATATAAAAAAATAGATAAAATAAATAGAAAATGAGTTGGAAAGCAGGAAACATACTGCTGCAAAAGGATTTAGCAGTAAACTGTTCAAAAATATTGGGTTTTCTGCTCCTTTTTTGATAGAATAAATAAATGAAAGGATCGATGAAAATATGAAGGGATTGTTTCAGAAATATAAGGAAGTTGTTGCATATTTGTTTTTTGGCGTAGCAACTACAGTAATTAATTTGGTTGTATATTTCATTTGTACAGATCTATTATTACTTGATTATAAATTGAGTAATGTGATCAGTTGGTTTTTATCTGTACTATTTGCATTCTTTACGAATAAATATTTTGTTTTCCAAAGTTTAGTTGGAAGCAGACAATTGTTTTGGAAAGAGATGTTTCTTTTTTACTGGTATCGTATCTTATCATTTGTAATTGATATGGGTGTTATGCTGCTTCTAATTGAGGTAATTCATGCTCCGAATTTTTTCGCAAAGCTGGTTACTCAGGTGATTGTAGTTGTACTTAATTATTTTTTCAGCAAGTTTTTAATCTTTAGGAACGAAGCACAGTAAGTGGTTTAAACCATTCCGGCTGCTAAAAATAAAGGGGAGTTCAAAAAAATCTATGAAAAAATAGCTAAATAACCGGAGCACTTGACAACGAGCCGCCATCATTGAGCGTTCTGACGTTAAAAAGCACAGGAAGAAAGTGCGTCAGAGCAGCGGTTTTAGCTCAATGCTGCTCATTGTAAGGTGTTTGCTTCGCCCCCTAAGATAACAGTCACTACTGATGCTTAGAGGGGGGAGAGCCGAAAAGTATCGGAACCCCAGTAACAGCAGGGGATTGGATAATTTTAGTTAGTAACTTTTGAACTACCAAATAAAGGATCGAGGTTTCGAAATGGGAAAAGTTTATCAGGACGACAGTTTGACTCTACACACAGATCTGTATCAGATTAATATGATGCAGACATACTGGGAACTGGGACGGGCAGATCTGAATGCAGTATTTGAATGTTATTTTAGAGAGATGCCGTTCAATCATGGGTACGCAATTTTTGCCGGGTTGGAAAGATTAGTTGATTATCTTGAAAATCTGACATTTTCAGAAACAGATATCGCCTACCTAAGAGAGGTTGAGAATTATCCGGAAGAATTTCTAGCTTATCTTAAAGAATTCAAATTCTCTTGTACTGTACGTTCTGCTTTGGAAGGAGATCTTGTTTTCAATAATGAACCTCTGATTCAGATTGAAGGTCCACTTGCCCAGTGCCAGCTGGTAGAGACAGCTCTTTTGAATATGGTGAATTTCCAAACACTGATTGCAACCAAGGCAGCTAAAATCAAATCAGTCATTGGCGACGATCCTTTGATGGAATTTGGGACTCGACGGGCGCAGGAATTGGATGCTGCGGTGTGGGGAACACGTGCGGCTTATATAGGAGGCGCTGATGCAACAAGTAATATCCGTGCTGGAAAAGTCTTTGGTATTCCAGTCAGCGGGACGCATGCGCATTCACTGGTGCAGTCTTACGGAAATGATTATGAAGCATTTTTGGCATATGCTAAAACGCATAAAGATTGTGTATTTCTGGTTGATACGTATGATACGTTGAAATCAGGAGTGCCAAATGCTATTCGTGTTGCCAATGAAATGGGAGAAAAGATCAATTTTCTTGGTGTTCGAATTGACAGCGGCGACATGGCCTATATTTCTAAAAGAGTCAGAGAACAATTAGATGAAGCCGGATATACTGGAGCAAAAATATATGCATCCAATGATTTAGATGAAAATACAATTCTCAGTCTGAAAATGCAAAAAGCAAAGATTGATGTCTGGGGAGTAGGGACAAAATTAATTACGGCTTATAACCAGCCGGCTTTGGGGGCTGTTTTCAAGCTTGTTTCCATTGAGGATGAGCAGGGCGTGATGCAGGATACAATCAAATTATCAAGCAATGCAGAAAAAGTAACAACTCCCGGGAAAAAACAAGTTTGGCGAATTACCCGCAAGTCAGATAATAAATCTGAAGGAGACTACGTAACCTTATGGGAAGAAGATCCGCGTGAAGAAGAAGAGATTTTTATGTTTCATCCGGTTCATACCTTCATCAATAAAACGGTTCGAAACTTTGATGCAAGACCGGTTTTGAGAGAGATCTTTGTTGAAGGAAAGCGAGTGTATGAACTACCGTCTCTGGAAGAGATTAAGCAGTACTGCAAAGAAAACCTGGATTCTCTATGGGAAGAATACAAACGGGATTTAAATCCGCAGAAATATCCAGTGGACTTGTCAACAGAGTGCTGGAATCATAAAATGCGTCTGCTGGAAAAAGTGAGAAAAGATGTCAATGCATTGAGCGAAAATAATTAGAGTGTGACTGGAAACTATTGAGGAAACAGCTTTTTCAGGGCTTTTAGCGGATATCAAGGAAAAAACACAATGATGATGAGTTGTCAGTCCTATTTATGCAGGAACTTTTAGTAGAATGGTATGCGAACTGAGAATGAACTTGATTTTGTGGTCATAAAATCGATTCACTGAATCGAAAGAGAACTTGCTCCTAAGCTTCTACGAATGCTCGTCGCATGTCTGAGGATCATGCAAGAACTTGCTCCTACGCTTCTTTGAATGTTTGTCATATGTCTGATGGGCATATGAGACATGCCAGTGCGTTTCCAAATAGACAGGTTTGTATCAAAAATCGAATAGGATGAGACTCGTAGATACAAGGATTTTCCACTTGTGTAGAAACATCTAGTGAAATGGGCACTCTCATTAAGATAAATAAACTAGTGAGAAGGTATGTGTATGACAATGTGGAGAATTGGGTAGCATTTCTTTTTTTAAATGAAACTAGCCCATATCTATTTTTCCGGAAACATTCGCCACTGAAATTTTTAAACAGGTCTTAGGGCGTGTCTGGAAAATTTGAGTTTATCATAGGTTTTAGCTAGAACTGATCACAGGAGGATTTTTTATGAAGCCATTACAAAAAGCGATTATTGAAGAATTGGGAACGAAGCCATCGATTAATCCGCAGGACGAAATTCGGAAAAGCATTGATTTCATGAAAGCCTATCTTTACAAGCATCCTTTTTTGAAATCTCTGGTATTAGGGATCAGCGGAGGGCAGGACTCCACTTTAGCAGGACGACTAGCTCAACTGACGATCGAAGAAATGAGAAAAGAAACAGGAGATAACGGGTACAAGTTTATCGCCATTCGGCTGCCCTATGGAGAACAGGTGGATGAAGCAGATGCCCAAAAAGCGCTCGGCTTTATTCAGCCAGACGTTTCTTTACGGGTGAATATCCGTCCGGCGGTTGATGCCTGTGTTCAATCCTTGGGAGAGGGCGGAACGGTAATCAGTGATTTTAATAAGGGGAATATGAAAGCACGTCAACGAATGATTGTTCAGTACGCTGTGGCAGGAGAAAAGTCCGGGGCGGTTATCGGCACGGATCATGCGGCAGAAAATATTACTGGATTTTTTACAAAATTCGGTGACGGAGGAGCGGATATCTTACCGTTGTTTCGTTTAAACAAACGTCAGGGAAAAGAACTTTTAAAAGCTTTGGGAGCTGATTCATCATTGTATTTAAAAGTTCCTACAGCTGATTTGGAAGATGATAAACCGCTGGTTGCTGATGAAGCGGCATTGGGTGTCAGCTATGATGATATTGATGATTATCTGGAAGGAAAAGAAATTAAGGAGCAGGCAGCTGGGACGATAGAAGGCTGGTATAAAAAAACGCAGCACAAGCGCCATTTGCCAATCTCAATATTTGATGATTTCTGGAAATAAAGAATAATACTGTGATAAACGACTGGAAAATGAACTGGACTCTGGAGTTGGATAGTTGATCTAACTTTTGGGAAAGTCATAAAATTCCAGTCGTTTTTTGACTCGTTTAGATTTATTTTTCAGTCGTTAATTAGCGAAATCAGCTCATATCTATTTTTGGAACATATTCATCATTGGGGTCTTCAGATATGTCCTAAATCCTATCATCTCAAAAATTAAATCGTTTAAAAAAGAAAATAAGGGAAGTCTGATTGTCTCAAAAGAATAAATATTTGTGCTATAAATCATTAGTTGTTAAAATCGAAATATAGATTGACAGCAGGAATCGACTGTCGAAAACAGGGAGGTCATTTGAATGGATGGAAGTAGAATAAATGGTGTGCCGGTTACCGAAGAAATACTTACAGCGCAGGGATATAGAAAATATATTGGAGCTGAGCTGGATATTTACTACAATAAAGATATCTGTGCACATATCGGTAATTGTGTTCGTGGAAACCCAGAAGTGTTTGAAGTAGGAAGACGACCATGGATCATTGCTGACAATGGCAGTTTGGAAGAGAATATTCGTGTGGTTGACAGTTGTCCAAGCGGAGCGCTTAAATATATTAGAAGAGAGGAGCAGTAATCTTGGAAATCAGAGAAGAACAAGACCGTTTTGCACTTTATAATGATGAAAAGAAAGAAATTGGTGAGATGACCTGGTCTGTCGCAGGCGAAAAAATGATAATTATTGATCATACCTTTGTAGATCCGGAATACAGAGGTCAGCATTTAGCTGAACAGCTGGTGGCAAAAGGGGTCGAGAAAGCACGTCGTGAAGAAAAAAAGATTATTCCTTTATGCCCGTTTGCAAAAAAAGAATTTGATATGAAGCCAGAATATGGAGACGTATTAAGAAAATAGGTTGTGACAAAGCTTCTCCATGTTCCTGTGATTACTCGTCGCATACAGTAATTGCTCTTGCGGTTACTTCGTTGCAGTTAAGATCATGCAAGTGTTCCTGCGATTACTTTTTGCACTTATAAGTTCTAAACTGTGACGAGTGCTTGCACGAGAAAACAAAACATTACGCTTTGACTGTGTACTTACCTGGAGCTTTCTATATTTTTGAGAGTATTCGGCTTATTTTCGAGATGCTGCCTGCGATCGTTCACTCTTGTTAATGAATGAATCTTGTAAATTCATCGAATTGTCGTTACATATACAGCTATCTCTTTGTATATGGAATAAATTTTGCCAAATTTATCTCCATCAGAGCTTTGCATGCTATTCTGCCTGCTGTTCCTGCAATAGTGGGAAAGCCTTGTATCTACGAGTCTCACTACACTACACTTCGTTTCGATCTCAACAATTTCTAAATGGCTTTGCCATTTAGAAATAAAGGACTTCGTTCCGATCCTCGGAGCATGTCTGAGGGGCATGTAAGAACTTGCTCCTACGCTTCTTGCGAATGCTTGAATCATACAAAGACTGGAGCACCGTTTAATCGTTTTTAAGGGTTTTGAACATACTAATGGCACAGACCTATAGTTTCGTATTTATTGTGGTATGAAAGCGTTCTTTTGTGGTTGATTTACAACAGTACTTTTTACTGGAAACCAAAGCAGGATCTTTCCTTAGTTATGGGAATTTATAAAATGGTTGAAAGTAAGCAGTTTGTTGTGCAGTAAAAAATTATCGCTAGTATTTAAGTGAAATTTGTGCTAAGATGTTAAATGTGTAATTTTGTAGAATAAGGGAGTATGAATAGATGTATAATTTTATTTTAACTGTTGTAATTATTCTTTCAGTAGTTATGGTAATTTCAATTTTAATGCAGCCAAGTAAACAAAACAGTGCAGCAAGTGCATTCACCGGCGGAGCAGATAAATTGTTTGGAAAACAGAAAGCCCGCGGATTTGAAGCTGTAATGCAGCGTGCAACTACTGCAATTGGTGCAACCTGGATGATTTTGTTATTTGTTTTATCAATCTTGTCATCTAAATAAGCTGCACTTTAAGAAATGAACGAATGCATACATATTTTCAGCTGGTAGCATATTTAGATGTTTTAAGCTTGAAAATAGTTTATGCAGACAATGGTGTTAAATTTTTTGGTCTGGACATGCTCGCTTAAGAGTAGTGTTTCAGACTTTTTTTTTGCCTAAGTCTTCTGCAGCGGGAATGAAATAATTCTCTAAAAATATTTTGTGACTGTTTTTGAACAAACTGAATTTTAGTAAGCAGCCAGAAGAGTTGAAGACGGGGAACAGTATGCGTAATGCCTCTCTCGACAAGACTTCTTCTGTAAGGTTTTCCTGTAATAATGTGATAGAATAAAACTGAGGTGAATATATGTGAAAAGAAAACTAGTTATGCCTAAACCCCTGTTTGTGGAACAGGGTCCAAAAGCAATTCTCTTACTTCATGCTTATTCCGGAAGCAGCAATGATGTTCGTATGCTTTGCCGGTATTTGGAAAAAGAGAATTATACAGTTTATACTCCCATATTTTCGGGACATGCTACGATGGCTCCAGAAGATATTTTAAATAAGACGGTGAACGACTGGGAAAACGATACGCTGCAGGCTGTTGCGTTTCTAAAAGAACATGGGTATGAGCAAATAGCAGTGCTGGGATTATCAATGGGCGGTGTTTTTGCAGTGAACCTGCTGACTCAAACATTTGATGAAATCGTTGGCGGTGGCTTCTTCTGTTCACCTATTTTCCCGGTAAAGACCCATGTGCCAGAAAATTTTGCTGTTTATGCAGAAAATGTTTTAAAGATTTCCGGAGCAGAGGCGGAGGAAATAGAAAAAAGAATGATAAGCATCAAGCAGCGGGCTGTTCAGCAGCTGGAGCAAATTGAACAATATGCTTCAGCAACTGCGGAGAATTTGGGGAAAATCTCTGTCCCAGTTTTCGCAGCTCAGGCCGGGCAGGACGAAATGATTGATGCAAAAGGTGTATTTAAAACAATTGAAGCACTGACAACCACGAAACTTACATTCAACTGGTATCCGAACAGCGGACATGTTCTGACTGTGGGTCCCGGTCATAAAGAATTAGAGCAGGATGTTGCCAATTTTTTGGAGACACTGCCTTGGGATAAGGAGAACAAATGACAAAACAAACAATTAAGGAAACAATCCTTTCTTATATGGAAGGACAAAAAAAGAAGAGCTTTTCAATGGAGGAGCTGGCAGAAGGCTTGAATCTGCAAAAAGGCTCAGATTTTAAGCTGCTTGTACAAACTGCTGCTGCTTTGGAGCGTGAAAACCTAATCGAGTTTACAAAAAAGGGCAAAATTAAATTGCCGGAAAAAGGAATTTCCGTTGAAGGTATTTTTCGGGCCAATGAACGTGGATTCGGCTTTGTTACAATTGACGAGGAGGAGCCGGATGTATATATTTCAAAGGAACATACTAATTATGCTATGGATGGAGATACCGTTATAGTTGATATTTTACAGCCGGCAGATCCTTTTTCTGAAAGAGTAGCAGAAGGAGCTGTTCTTTCGATTCAAAAAAGGGCCATCACACAAATCGTTGGAGAATTTTCCGCTTATGATGAAGAAGAGTCTGCTGAGACTGATTTATACGGCTACATTATACCTAAAGATAAAAAGCTGAGCCGCCTGACGGTCTATGCAGCAGCTGAGGGAATTAAACCAGTGGATGGCAGCGTGGTGATTATAGAAGTGACACACTATCCTGAAAAAGGGTATGCTGCGAGTTTAGAGGGAATCGTAAAAAAAGTCATTGGTCATAAGAATGATCCGGGAATGGATATTTTGTCCATTATTGTCGCTCACGGGATTCCAACTTCCTTTTCGGATGAAGTCCTTGCAGCAGCTGATAAAGTACCGGATACTATTTCGGAAGAGGATATAAAAGACCGCAGAGATTTGCGCGACTCGATGATTGTCACGATTGACGGTGAAGATGCAAAGGACTTGGATGATGCAGTTACTGTGAAGAAACTGGAAAACGGGAATTACTTTTTGGGCGTTCATATTGCAGATGTTTCCTATTACGTGACAGAAGGAAATGAAATGGACAGAGAAGCCTATGACCGGGGAACTAGTGTTTATCTAACCGATCGAGTGGTTCCAATGCTGCCGCAACGGCTGTCTAACGGTATTTGTTCGTTGAATCCTAAAGTTCCCCGTCTGACAATGAGCTGTGAGATGGAGATTTCACCTGAGGGGACTGTCATCAAGCATGAGATCTTTCAAAGTGTGATTCAGACCACTGAACGAATGACTTATACTGCTGTAAATGAAATTTTGGAAGAACAGAATGCTGAAACGATAGAAAGATACCAGCAGCTGGTACCGATGTTTCGGGAAATGGCCGAGCTTCATGCTATTTTGGAAAAAATGAGAGAACAGCGAGGTGCGATTTCATTTGAAGACAATGAAGCAAAGGTTCTGGTTAATGAAGAGGGACATCCCCAAGATATTCTGCTTCGGCAACGTGGTTTGGGCGAGCGTCTGATAGAATCATTTATGCTTGCAGCCAATGAAACAGTGGCGCGGCACTACTCTAAATTAAATCTGCCATTTATCTATCGAATCCATGAACAGCCCAAAGAGGAAAAAATGCAGCGTTTCTTTGATTTTGCTGCGATGCTGGGTATTCTGGTCAAAGGAACAAAGGCAGATATCACACCTAAAGATTTACAGCGTGTGCTGACTCAAATCGAAGGTAAGCCGGAAGAGCCTGTCATCAACACTATGCTGCTGCGCAGTATGCAGCAGGCTCGCTATTCAGAGGACAACTATGGACACTATGGTCTGGCAGCGGAATATTATACACATTTTACTTCTCCGATTCGTCGTTATCCGGATTTAATCGTTCATCGTCTGATTCGCAGCTATGGAACAGATAAATCAGAAAAAATGCAGGAAAAATGGGCTGCACACCTGCCGGATATTGCCGATCACAGTTCAAAAATGGAACGTCGGGCAGTGGAAGCTGAACGTGAAGTGGAAAGCATGAAGAAAGCTGAATTTATGGCAGACAAGATTGGTGAAGAGTATGAGGGAATTATCAGCTCAGTGACAAAATTTGGTATTTTTGTTGAGCTGCCAAATACTATAGAAGGACTTGTACATGTCAATTCGCTGAAGCAGGATTATTTCCATTTTGTTGAAAAACATCTGGCTCTTGTGGGTGAACGGACAGGATTAACATTAAAAATCGGTCAGAAGGTTCGAATCAGGGTTGAAAAATCGGAGCCGGAAACAAGGGAAATTGATTTTGAATTAATCGAAGCAGAAGAATTAGAGCGTCTGGAAATAAACAAGCCAAGATCAGAAAATAGAAGAAGCCGCAGGAGAACAGACCACGGCAAGGGAAGAGGAAAAACGAAAAATCCTGATTATAAACAGGGAAAGCAGGCATCTTCTGGTAAGAAAGCTTCTAAAGGAAAGAAAAATGGGAAAAAGCCGTTTTATAAACAAATAGGCAAAAATAAAATGAAGAACAAAAAGAAAAAATAACAACGGAGGAGTTTGTGATGCCTAAAGGAGAAGGAAAATTAGTTGCTCAAAATAGAAAAGCAAGACATGACTATACCATCATTGACACAGTGGAAGCAGGGGTTGTATTGCAGGGAACGGAAATTAAATCTATTCGTAATGGACGAATTAATTTAAAGGATGGTTTTGCCCGAATCAGAAACGGTGAAGCCTATCTTTACAATGTTCATATCAGCCCGTATGAGCAGGGAAATATTTTTAATCATGATCCTTTAAGGACAAGAAAGCTGCTGCTGCATAAAAAGCAAATCAGTAAGCTGATCGGTGAAACAAAAAATACTGGAGTTACACTGGTCCCTTTGAAAGTTTACATTAAAAACGGCTTTGCCAAAGTCTTAATTGGTCTTGCAAAAGGGAAGAAGCAATACGATAAACGTGAAGATTTGAAACGTAAAGAAGCAGATCGGCAAATCAGCCGAACACTAAAAAACAGCTTAAGATAACTATTAACGAGGCAGTGCCGGAGAATACCGTTTCTCCGCCTGTTTATTTTGATTATGAGAAGCTGGGTGGAAAAATTAATTTTTCAAAAACTTTTCATGTATTTCTAAAAGAAAAAAATCGTCTTAAATCATATTTAATTTGTTATATATTCTTTTTCGCATATTTCGCTTCTTTTCTTTATCTTCCTTGAAAAATTTGTTAGAGTGTAGAAGAAACTGATGGTCTGCCATCGTTTTTATTTAAGAGTTGGCTGCGTTCGTTTTTATGCCTCGGATAATGGTGGAATGAAGAAGAAATGAAAAGAATATTTTGTCACTTTAAATAGAGTGTCGAATTTTCATGAAAATACTTTGTAATTCGCGATCGTTGGTGGTATTATACGTTGTGGTTGAAAACAACTTTAAAAATTATCATGTAGTTGAGCGGAAAAGAGGTGAAAAAAATGGAAGAGAAAACACCCCTCTTCAATATTGGTCCCATATGGTTTGATAAGACAATTTGTATCATGGTTTTATTAACTTGTGTGATCGTTTTTGCCATAGTCTATCTCTGCACAAGAAATTTGCAGCTGAAGCCAAAAGGAAAACAGAATGTGATTGAATGGATAATTGATTTTGTTCGCGGAATTATTACAGACAACATGCCTGGTAAAGAAGTAACAAATTTTCACTTATTATCCTTCACTCTTTTTCTATTTGTTCTCGTTGCAAATACCATTGGCTTGGTTACGAAAATTACGGTTGGTGAAACTTCCTACTGGAAGAGTCCGACAGCCGATCCGATTGTTACGCTTACACTGGCGCTGATTATGATTATATTGACGCATGTATTCAGTATTAATCGATTTGGAGTAGCAGGGTATTTCAAGAATAGCTTTTTGAAGCCAGTAGGTTTTCTACTGCCGATCAAGTTTATGGAGGAGTTTACGAATCTGCTGACACTTGCTTTGCGTCTGTATGGAAATATTTATGCAGGTGAAGTGTTGTTGGGATTGATTGCAGGTTTGGTTTCTGGAGTAGGGTTTTGGGTCATTCCGCTGGCAATACCGCTGGAAATGATCTGGTTGGCCTTCTCATTGTTTATTGGCGGGATTCAAGCTTTCATTTTTGTGACTTTATCAATGGTTTACATGGCTCACAAAGTTGAAATTGAAGAAGAGTAGTAGTTAAAAGTAAAAACGGTAGTTAACTATCAACATTTCAGGAGGAATAGAAAATGGACGGATTAAATTATATCGCAGCAGCGATCGCAGTATTTGGAGCAGCAGTAGGAGCAGCATACGGGAATGGGAAAGTGATTTCCAAGACTCTTGAATCAATGACACGTCAGCCTGAAATGGCCGGTCAGTTAAGAACAACAATGTTTATCGGGGTAGCCCTGATCGAAGCAGTTCCTATTCTGGGTGTAGTTATTGCATTATTGTTGGTGCTGAGATAATTTACTATAGAAGGCAGGACGCTGTTGGTAAAACCTACCGTCACTGCTTTCTTCTATTTATACAAAAGAGAGTGTGTGACAACTTTTTGTTTGTCTGAGGGGGTCATGCAAGGACATTCTTCTACGCTTCTTCGAATGCTCGTCGCATGTTTGAGGAACATACAAGACATGCCAACGCTTTTTTAAGCAGGCGCATTTGTATTGAGAAGTGGACAATGTGAGAGTCGTAGATACAAGGATTTTCTGCAAGTGCAGAAACATCTAGTGAAGAGGGTATGCGAAACGATGATCTGCTGATTGTGTAGACATTCAAGCTTAAATAGGAGATAGCTGATCGCAGAGGCATATAAAGACTGGAACACCGTTTATAAATTATTAAGAGTCATGATATATTTCGTCATGAACTCTGTAGGATAATTTTTACAGGAGAATATTCACAAACCAACTAAATTTTTGGTGAAGGAATGAATGGAAGCTCACTGTAAAATTCTGATAGAATACCTTTAAGAATGCAAAGAAAGGATGGCGAAACTTCATGCTTACACAGTTTATTTTAGGTGAAGCAGCGCCCAGTACAACATTGGGTACCATTATTGTCGTTACCGGAGCATTTCTAATTTTAATGCTGCTGATTAAAAAATTTGCATGGGGCGCAATTACCGATATATTAAAACAACGTGAAGATAAAATTGCAAATAATTTGGATTCTGCAGAGCAGTCTCGAATTTCGGCTGCTAAAATGGAACAACAACGCCAGGAAGAACTGCTGGCTTCTAAAACAGAAGCTGCTGAGATCATTAAGAATGCCAAAGAAAGCGGCGATCAAAACTACAGAAAAACTTTGGCAGAAACAACTGAAGAAGTGTCACGCTTAAAAGAAAAAGCAAAAAATGACATTGAACAGGAGCATGATCAGGCAATTGCAGCAATTAAAGAGGAAGTCGCATCTTTATCTATCCAGATTGCAGAAAAACTATTAACAAAAGAATTGACACCAGATGCTCATGAAGCATTAATCAATTCTTATATTGATAATTTAGGTCAACTTGATGAAACTCGATAAATACATGGTAGGTAAGCGTTACGGCAAAGCACTGTTCGAACTGGCGTTGGAAAAGCAGGAGGCCGATGATGTTTATCAACAATTATTAAAATTGAGAGAAGTCTATCATCTTGTTCCGGGAATTGGAGATATCCTTAGTGATGCTCGGCTGGAGCCTACAGAAAAAAATGAGATTATGGAACAGCTTCTGAAGGGATTTTCTGGGACTGTGGAAAGCTTTCTTCAAGTTGTTCACAGTTACAGCCGCATGAATGACATGCTGCTGATGATTGATGAATATGAACGAAGATATGATGATCATAAAAGTCTGATTTTGGGGACAGTAATTACCGCAGTACCTTTGAACAGAGAACAGCATCGTCAGATTGAAGCGAAAGCAGCAAATCTGCTGGGATATGAAGAAGCAAATTTAATTAATTTAATCGAACCTAAAATTTTAGGCGGTGCAATTATTGGAGCCAATTACAAAGTGATTGACGGCAGTCTTAGAAGACAGCTGCAGCAAATAGAAGAGCAATTGTTGAGATAGACTTTTAACAGAGAATAAAGAGGTGACGCAAATGTCCATCAAAGCAGAAGAAATCAGTGCTTTAATAAAAGAACAAATAGAACATTATCAACAGGCATTAGCAGTTGAAGAAGTGGGAACAGTAACTTATGTAGGGGATGGAATTGCCCGCGCTCATGGTTTGGAAAATGCAATGAGCGGTGAGCTTTTGGAATTTTCAAATGGAGCCTACGGAATGGCGCAAAATTTAGAATCAAATGATGTCGGAATTATCATTTTGGGTGAGTTTGAATCGATTCGTGAAGGCGATAAGATCAAACGGACCGGCAAGATTATGGAAGTTCCGGTTGGAGAAGCTCTGATTGGCCGCGTTGTCAATCCGCTGGGACAGCCCGTTGACGGTTTGGGAGAAATCAAAACAAACAAATTCCGACCAGTCGAAGCTGCGGCACCGGGAGTGATGCAGAGGAAGTCAGTAAATGAACCAATGCAAACCGGTCTGAAAGCTATTGATGCACTGGTTCCTATTGGTAGAGGTCAGCGTGAACTGATTATCGGCGATAGAAAAACAGGAAAAACATCTATTGCAATTGATACGATTATTAATCAAAAAGGTCAGGATGTTATTTGTATTTATGTTGCAATTGGACAAAAGGAATCAACAGTTCGCTCACAAGTGGAAACACTGCGTAAATTTGGTGCGCTGGAATACACAATTGTAATAACAGCAAGTGCTTCTCAGCCTGCGCCGATGCTTTATATTGCGCCTTATGCAGGAGCAGCCATGGGTGAAGAATTTATGTATAACGGCAAGCATGTTTTGATCATTTATGATGATTTGTCAAAGCAGGCAGTTGCTTATCGTGAATTATCTTTACTGCTGCGCAGACCTCCAGGTCGTGAAGCCTATCCGGGAGATGTATTCTATCTTCATTCTCGTCTGCTTGAACGGGCAGCGAAACTGAGTGATGAACTTGGCGGCGGTTCGATGACTGCATTGCCGTTTGTAGAAACTCAGGCTGGAGATATTTCAGCGTATATCCCAACAAACGTCATTTCAATTACAGATGGTCAGATTTTCCTGGAAAGTGATTTGTTCTATTCCGGAATTCGACCTTCTGTGGATGCAGGGTTATCTGTTTCACGTGTCGGCGGCTCTGCTCAGATTAAAGCTATGAAAAAGGTTGCGGGCACACTTCGTCTGGACTTGGCAAGCTATCGTGAGCTGGAAGCCTTCACTCAATTTGGCTCAGATTTAGATTCAGCTACACAGGCAAAACTAAATCGCGGCCGCAGAACGGTTGAGATTTTGAAACAGAAGCTTCATGCTCCTTTATCAGTTGAAAAGCAGGTAGTTATTTTGTTTGCATTGACTCGAGGAATGCTGGATAGTATCAGCGTAGACAAAATCTTGAATTTTGAAGAAGAGCTGTTCAATTATATTGATGGAAAATATCCACAACTATTTGAAATAATTCGAGCTACAAAAGACCTTCCGGATGAGGAAGAGCTGAAAGCAGCAATCTTAGAATTCAAGGACGTTTTCAATTCTTCAAATAATACAGGAAAATCAGCAGTTGAAGAATTAAAAGAGAAAATGACCAACGCATAGAGAGGTGAGTGGAAATGGGCGCTTCATTGAATGAAATCAAACAACGTATCGCTTCAACAAAAAAAACCAGTCAAATCACTAAGGCTATGCAGATGGTTTCAGCAGCTAAGCTAACCAAATCAGAGGCTGCTTCAAAAAACTTTCAGGAATATGCTGCCAAGATTCGTTCGATTGTTACTCATCTTGTGGCTTCCCAGCTCAGTGATCTGGAAGAATTAAATGATGATTCGGATTTGAATGGCTATCATGCTATGCTGGCTACCAGACTAGTCAAGAAAACCGGGTATATTGTGATTACTTCGGATAAAGGACTAGTTGGCGGATACAACAGTTCAATTCTTAAACAGACAATGAGCATGCTTCAGAATGATCATGACCATCAAAATGAATATGTTTTGATTACGATTGGCGGAGTCGGCGCAGATTTTTTTAAGACAAGGGGATATGATATTGCCTATGAACTGAGAGGTCTGACAGATCAGCCCTCTTTTGATGAAGTCAGGAAAATCGTTTCTACAGCGACTTCAATGTACAGCAGTGAAGTATTTGATGAACTGTATGTTTGTTACAATCATCATATTAACTCTCTGACCAGTCAGTTCCGTGTTGAAAAAATGCTCCCGATTTCTGACTTGGATCCCGATGAGGATGCAGCTTATGAACAGGAATACATTTTGGAACCTTCAGAAGAAGCAATTTTAGATCATTTGCTGCCTCAATATGCAGAGAGTTTGATTTACGGGGCAATCATTGATGCCAAGACTGCAGAGCATGCCGCTGGAATGACAGCGATGAAGACAGCAACGGATAATGCGAAAACAATTATTAATGATCTGACGATTTCCTATAATCGTGCCCGACAAGGAGCTATTACTCAGGAAATTACAGAAATCGTAGCGGGAGCCGCTGCACTGGAATAAACAAAGGTCTGAAAGATAAGACTTAGGAAGACTGGAGGAAGAAACATGAGTTCAGGAAAAATTATTGAAGTCATTGGCCCGGTTGTTGATGTTGAGTTTTCTTTGGATCAGCCGCTGCCTGACATAAATAATGCATTAGTTGTATATAAAAACGGCAAAGATAAACAAAAAGTAGTACTGGAAGTTGCGTTGGAGCTTGGAGATGGTGTTATTCGTTCAATCTCCATGGAATCAACGGATGGACTGCAAAGAGGAATGGAAGTTATTGATACAGGCAAACCAATTTCTGTTCCTGTTGGTAAGGAAACGCTTGGACGGGTATTTAATGTACTCGGCAACACCATTGATCTGGAGGAACCATTTCCGGAAGATGCCAAAAGAAGCGGTATCCATAAAAAAGCACCGACTTTTGATGAGTTAAGCACCAGCAGTGAAATTCTTGAAACCGGAATTAAGGTCATTGACTTGCTTGCTCCTTACTTAAAAGGGGGAAAAGTCGGACTTTTTGGGGGTGCAGGTGTCGGGAAAACGGTACTGATTCAGGAGCTTATTCATAATATTGCACAGGAACATGGCGGAATCTCTGTATTTACCGGTGTAGGAGAACGGACACGTGAGGGGAACGATCTCTACTATGAAATGAAAGATTCAGGGGTTATCGAAAAAACTGCCATGGTATTTGGACAAATGAATGAACCGCCAGGCGCTCGTATGCGTGTTGCTTTGACCGGTTTAACGATTGCAGAACATTTCCGTGATGAAGAAGGACAGGATGTTCTGTTGTTTATCGACAATATTTTCCGCTTTACACAGGCGGGTTCAGAAGTTTCAGCTCTGCTTGGACGGATGCCTTCTGCAGTGGGCTATCAGCCTACTCTGGCAACTGAAATGGGCCAGCTGCAGGAACGGATTACTTCAACGAAAAAAGGATCAATTACTTCTATTCAGGCAATTTATGTACCGGCTGATGATTATACTGATCCTGCTCCGGCTACTGCCTTTGCCCATCTGGATGCAACAACTAATCTGGAACGACGTCTGACTGAGCAGGGAATTTATCCGGCGGTTGATCCGCTTGCTTCTTCTTCCAGTGCATTGACACCTGAAATTGTTGGCGAGGAGCACTACCATGTGGCAACTGAGGTTCAACATGTACTTCAACGATATCGAGAGCTGCAGGACATTATTGCTATTCTGGGGATGGACGAATTGTCCGATGATGAAAAAATTCTTGTAGGGAGAGCTCGTAGAATTCAGTTCTTCTTGTCTCAAAACTTTAATGTTGCAGAACAGTTTACAGGTCAGCCTGGTTCTTATGTGCCGGTTGCTGAAACCGTTAGAGGCTTTAAAGAAATTCTTGAAGGAAAATATGATGACCTGCCTGAAGAAGCGTTTAGAAGTGTAGGGCAAATTGAAGATGTTATAGAAAAAGCGAAGTCATTGAACTACTAGGAGGCGTACATGATGGATAATGTGTTAACTGTTAATGTAATGACTCCAGATGGTCTGGTTTATGACCATCGTGCCCGCATTGTCGTTGCAAGGACGACAGACGGTGAAATTGGGATTCTTCCCAGACATGCGCCGATCATCGTTCCTTTGGCAATTGACGAGGTTCGGATTAAAAGAACAGATGCAGATACACATGTAGATTGGATTGCAGTAAACGGCGGTATTCTGGAAGTTCGTGACAATATTGTCTCAATCATTGCTGACAGTGCTGAAAGAGAACGCGATATCGATGTTTCCAGAGCAGAGCGTGCAAAACAGCGTGCTGAGAAGATGATTCAGGAAGCTAGGCAAAATGATAATATTGATGAATTTAAACGGGCGAATGTGGCACTGCACAGGGCCATTAACCGGATCAATGTAGCCAAACATACGTAAAAATAAAGAAGAAGGCAGTCACAAAGAGAGCGGCTTATTTGTGGCTGTTTTTTTCATAATAGGATGTATATTTCCAATTTTTTGCCATAGATTATTAAATACATATGAATAAAAGGTATTTTTTTTATAATTTTTCCTTTTTTTGTGATAAACTATTCGTGTATTGTCTTTTACAAATAAAAGAAAGAGAACTACTGATAGAAGGAGAATCATTATGCAGTTTTATGGGATTGATGCGATTATTCGAATTGCTTCTCATGTATTATTTATATATCTGAGTTTTTGGGCATTTCAGGCTGTTAGAATTGATCAGTTTTTTAAATCTCTCCATGTTGCACAAATTAGGGTTTTGATTATTCTATTTTCTATTGTTCTGGGATATACGTCAAGTGCATTCTTTTTGGAATTTATTGCATTATGTCGTAATATCTTTACATCTTTCTTTTCATAAACAGTTATTTATGAAGTAATTGTACAAATTTACATTAAAGAGTGGTATAATAGAAAAGATTTTGAGTAGGAAAGACCTATTCTTATTTTTGGAGGGAACGAAATGGAACAGATCATTGTTCATGGCGGTAACCAATTAAAAGGAACTGTAAAGATTGAAGGAGCAAAAAATGCGGTGTTGCCGATTCTGGCAGCAACACTTTTAGCAGAAGAAGGGACTACTGTTTTAAAGAATGTACCAATCCTTTCAGATGTGTTCACAATGAATCAGGTAATCAAACACTTAAATGTAGATATAGACTTTAACGAAAAAGAGAATGAAGTAATTATTGATGCAACAAAACCGTTGGGAATTGAAGCAAATTATGAGTATGTAAGCCAAATGAGAGCTTCAATTGTTGTTATGGGACCATTACTGGCTCGTAATGGTCATGCAAAAGTTGCGATGCCAGGCGGTTGTGCAATTGGTAAACGACCAATTGATTTGCATTTGAAAGGATTTCAAGCTTTGGGAGCTGAAATTATTCAAAAGAACGGTTATATTGAAGCTGTTGCAAAAGAATTAAAGGGCAGCAGAATCTATCTTGATTTCCCAAGTGTGGGAGCAACACAGAATATTATGATGGCTGCAGTTTTGGCAAAAGGGACAACGATTATTGAGAATGTTGCCAGAGAGCCTGAAATTGTTGATTTGGCTAATGTATTGAATAAAATGGGTGCACAGGTTTATGGTGCCGGTACAGAAATGATGCGTATTGAAGGAGTGCAGAAACTGCACGCTGTTGAACATTCGGTTGTTCAGGATCGTATTGAGGCTGGTACGTTTATGGTTGCCGCTGCAATGACAGAAGGTGATGTTTTAATTGAAGAAGCAATTATTGAACATAATCGCCCGTTAATTTCTAAATTAACAGAAATGGGTGCTGTTATTAAGGAAGAAGATAAAGGTATTCGTGTCATTGGTCCAAAAGAAATTAAACCAACAGATATCAAGACATTACCTCATCCGGGATTTCCGACAGATATGCAGGCACAGGTAACTGCAATGCAGGTTTTAGCAAAAGGCTCCAGCATTGTTACTGAAACTGTATTTGAAAATCGTTTCCAGCATTTAGAGGAAATGATGAATATGAATGCAGATGTTCAGATTGATGGGAATATTGCTGTAATTAACGGTGGTAACGAGCTTCAGGGGGCTTCTGTGAATGCGACAGATTTAAGAGCCGCTGCAGCATTAATTCTGCTTGGTCTGCGTGCAAATGGAATCACACGTGTTTCTCATCTTAAATATTTGGATCGCGGCTACTATGAATTCCATAAAAAGCTTCAAAAACTGGGTGCAAAAGTAGAACGTATAAATGAAGATACTGTCGAAACAAAGGAAACAGCAGCAGTTCGTTAAGATAGGGGTAGTTAGTTATGAGTTCAACGCGCTATATTGTAGTGACCTTGTTGAAAATTTTAGTTGTTATTTCATTGGTTCTTATTCTTTTTATCACCGGCACAATGATCGGCTATGGGATTGTTGGCGGCGGAGATCCGAAAGATGTTTTTAATAAGGAAGTATGGACTCATATTCTGGACTTTTTTAAGTAGGGCTTCTTATGAATTGAAGTATACAGTAAATAGTTTGTTATTAGATAGCAAAGCTGGAATGGCGATCGTCATTCCAGCTTTTTCTATAACAGCCTAATGAAATAGTATATAAATAAAGAATAGATAAAGTTTTATGAAAATTCTTTTTTGATTTAAACTGAATAGTATATGAAAGTTTCAGCGGCTGCGAATTGTTTATGTACTTATTAATACCTGTCTGTGGTTCATAGTTAATCAATGGTGTTTAACTTTTCTATAATATTTTAGAGCTTTTTTATTTGAAAGAGAAATTCTCAGAGGAAAAATTTTTTCTATGATATAATTGTAAATGGTAATAAACACGAAAATACTGCTGTTTATTCTATGCTGGGTTTTAAATTAAGATCATCTGTGAGTGAATGGCAGAGAGATTTAGATATAAACAGAGTAATTTGTTATTTATTTTTTAACAAAACTGGGCAATAGTTGTTAATTGCTTATTGTATCTGAATCAGACCAAATGAAAGAAACTGGGAGTGATTTCTTGGTTTTCATTACTAATGAAAAGGAGCGAGATATTGATGAAAGCAATTGTTACCGAGGTAGGAGCACAGGCACTTGATGAAAAAGAGCGAATGATTATTCTTTTTGGTGAAGGTGCAACAGAAAGTTTACGTGAACATTCTATTATTCAAAAATTTGAGGGCACTAAAGAACTAACCATTAAGGATGGGGACCAGTTAAAAATTGATAAAGCTGTTTATACGGTAAAACAGGTTGGGCCGTTTGCCAATGCAAATCTAAATAGTATTGCCCATGTAACACTGGTTTTTGATGAAATTCCGGAAGAAGATGCTGTGGTCAACGGTCTTTATCTGTCACCAACTGAATTTCCAAAAATACATGTAGGTTCTGTTATAGAATATATTTGTTGAGGAAGGTGATTGAATGTCGAAAGACCCGCAAATAAAAAAGGAAAAGACAGGAAGCCGTTTTTCATGGTTTTGGCGTTGGTTTTTAAACAGTCAGGTTGTAACTGCCTTGCTGATTGTCCTGCTGATCCTGCTGATACTATTATTGTTTACGAAGGTGTCTCATCTATTTACACCTTTGTGGCAGTTTGTCGGTGTTGTCGGACTGCCTATTATCATGGCAACAATTTTATATTATTTACTTAATCCAATTGTAGATTATTTGGAAAAAAAGCAAATTCCTCGAGTCTGGAGCATTTTTGGATTGTTTGTTGTTGTTATGGCACTCATCGTCTGGGGTGTTATTGTAATTGTTCCTGAAATACAAAGTCAGGTCGTCAGCTTTACCAATAATTTTCCCAAATATGTTGATACGATTGACAGCAAAATGCAGGAGATTTTAAGTGATCCGCTTTTTGGTCAATTGAGGCAGCCGCTAGAAGATATGGGAGATAGGCTGACTAATTCAATTGGTGATATCATTAAGAATGTTTCATCCTCAACTGTTCAGGGACTTGGAAACTTTTTTGGGGCTGTAGCTTCTGTTGTGGTAGCAGTATTCACTATGCCGTTTATTTTATTTTATCTGCTGAAAGACGGTAAACAGCTTGCACCGTTCTATATAAAGTTCCTGCCAAACAAAATGCGCAAGCCAACGTTAAGTGTTCTGTCAGAAATGCATAGTCAGGTTTCTTCTTATATCCGTGGACAGTTGACAGTGGCATTTGCTGTAGCGATGATGTTTATTATTGGGTTTTCAATAATAGGACTGGAATATTCGATCACTTTGGGAATTATAGCTGGTTTTTTGAACCTGATTCCTTATCTGGGATCGTTTCTTGCGATGGTTCCTGCAGTCTTCTTGGGGATTGTTGGAGGACCTGTATTACTGATCAAAGTATTAATTGTCTTTGTATTGGAGCAGACAATTGAAGGACGAGTTGTGTCGCCGCTTGTTTTGGGAAGTCGGCTGGATGTTCATCCAGTGACGATCTTGCTGGTTCTTCTGACTTCAGGAAAACTGTTTGGTATTACAGGAGTAATTTTAGGTATTCCTGTCTATGCTGCAGCAAAAGTATTGATTAAAAATATTTTTGAATGGTATAAAGAAGTTTCAAGCTTATATTATGATGAAAAAGAAAATGATATTGAAACCTGATTAAAAAATGATTCTTAGTTAAATAGCCGAATGCTGAACGTTTCAATTAATAAAAAAATAATATTACACAATCTAAAAACACCAATGAATGAGCTGGAAAAGTTTGCTCCATTGGTGTTTTTTTGTAAAACACTGCTTATTTTCAATCTGTCTATCTTTAACAGCAATTGGGCTGTTTAATAAAGGTAGAACTCTGCTTACAATGATAAATATTGTATAGATGAATATTTTTTTGCTCATTAGAGAGGATGCTTTAGAAGAGAATGACTTCTTGTATGAACAAGTAGAAGTGTGCTAAACTATTTTTCGTAAACCAATTGTTTTAAAGAAGAGGGGGGAAGTGAAATAGCTACTATTACATTTAGAGTGACAGAGGAAGAAAAAGATTTCCTGAAAAAGGTTGCTAAGTTCAATAACAAGACAATTTCTGAGTTTGTTAAAGAGAAAGTTTTGGCATCTGCTGAAAATCAGATTGATTTCTACACTTATAAAAAATTAATGGCACAGCATAATGAAAAAGATGGAAATACTTCACATACCACTATGCTTGAACACTAATGGGCTGAATATCCTTTAGTTTCTGCATTGATGTTTTTTTGTAAAATAAATGAGGTTGTGACATAAGTCTATGAAAAAAACTCCAGAAATGACGGGAAACCGCTCATTTCTGGAGTTTTTTGGGTAAAGTAAAAGAGTACGGTAGCCACCGTACTCTAAATCATTCAATCCCCGAAAGGATCAAAATCATGCATACAAATTATAACATGAATCAGCTCACTGGCAATGACTTCTCTTCTCAATCTTATGTCACAGACCCGTTACTGTAATTTTTAGAAGTTTTTACCAAAATCAGCTGCTTTTGTCAGTGCTTGGTTCATCAATTCCTCCTCACGCTCAGGTGCATAATCAATGCCTTCAATAAATAACTGCTGTACATTTTCAATTCCAATAAAGTTTAAAATCCCTTTTACATATTGAGAAGAGAAGTCATTGCCTTCGTAAACTCCCCCATTTGACTGAATATGCAAAACATCTTTTCCGGCAGCTAAGCCTTTAGGTCCTTCTTCAGTATATTTGAATGTTTTTCCGGCAACATTGATTGTATCAATCCATGCTTTCAAACGAGTCGGTACGTTCAAATTCCATAAAGCATTGGCAATTACAACCTTATCTGAATCAATAAATTGCTCTGTAAGATCATTAAAACGGGCAATTTTTTGTTGTTGAGATTCATTCAGACTTGTGAATTCTGCACCGGCACGCAATGCATTCCAGCCAGACAATAGTTCTTCATCAATTTCGGGAATGAAATCATTGTAAACATCAAGCACTTCAATTTCATCATTTGTATTTGCTGATTTATAACTTTCTAAGAATGAGTCCAACGCACGTACTGAACGTGATTCCTCTTTTGTTAGCGGATGGGCTTTAACAACTAATAATTTTGACATGTAGTTTCTCCTCTTCTTTAGGCTCGACAACAGACAGGACGGAATAGCTATTTCTAAAAAGAAATCTAATGAGTCAGTGCTTCTGCAGAACCTGATTTTCGTTTTAAAATAGTAGTGAAAAATATAACAGTATCATTTTACTAATAAAAAGTAAGAGAATCAATTTATTTGCCTGATAAAATTTCTGTTTTTTTCTGAGATTGAAAAAATAGAAGACCAAGACTTTTTCATCAGTTATTTAGTTGGAGAAATTGTATTGCGTACACGTTGAATAGATTTTTGAGATGCTTCTTTTTCTCTAAACATACAAATAACGAAGAGACAGTCAATAATACTTAATTGAGAGATTCTCGAAGAAAGAGCCTCAGAACGAAATTCGATTTCCTCTGCAATGGAAAGGAAGGTCAGATCGGCCATTTCTGCCAGTTTAGAATTTGGACGACTGGTCAGAACAATTAATGCAGCTCCTGATTTTTTTACGACCTCTGCCAGCTTGATTGTTTCTTTTGTCTGTCCGGAATGTGAAATGACAAATGCGCAGTCTGTTTTATTCAGCAAAGAAGCTTCCATCAATTGGATATGGTAATCAGAGTATTGGTTGACAGAGATAGGAGATCTTAGAAATTTATGAAAGGCATCCTGTGCTACAACATTTGAACCGCCGATTCCAAAAAAAGAAACTTTATGAGCTTGGGTGAATAAATCCGCTGCCTTAACTAAGTCTGTTTCTACCAGCAGCTGACGAGTATCTTTTAACGCCTGAATATTTGAATCGAAAACTTTTTGACTCATTGTCAGCTCATTATCATTCTGTTCAATCGTTTCATGAATTGAGAGAATGGTTGAATCACTTTCCTGCATTAATAAAGCAAGCTTAAAATTTTTGAAGCCGGAAAAGCCCAGCTTTTTTGTGAACTGGAAAAAAGTGGAATCTGCAATATTTAGTTCCTTAGACAGGTCGCTGATACTGCTGTGACTGACTTTTTCTGGGTGATCTAAAATGTATTGAGCAATTGTCTGCTCTTTTTGGCTTAAATTAGGCATAAGGGTTTTTATACTTAAACGAATCGGGATATTCTCCAAAAAATCGCCTCCGTTTCCTTCTTTATCTATATAGTAATAGCTTATACTTTGAGAAAGAAAAAATCAAAAGAAAAAATATTTTTGTTTTTATAGTTTACAAAAAAATATTTTTTTGTATAATAGAGTTAATAGAACAGGAGGATGCAGAGAATGAAGATAGGAATTATTGGATTAGGTAAGATGGGCATGAATCTGGCATTTAATTTAAAGGATCATGGGTACGATGTTCGTGGAGTGGATCTTTCTGAAGCTGTTGTAAAAGAGGCGGAGAAGAATAATATCACTGTTTACGAAAAAAGTGAAGCTCTGATAGGATCTTTTGAGCAGGAACGAAAAATCATTTGGCTGATGCTGCCTTCAGGTGAACCAACAGAAGCAGTGCTGAATGAATTGCTTCCACAATTGGGTCGATATGATATTGTGATTGAAGGCGGAAATTCCAATTATAAGGATTCAATTAGACGGGCTGAAAAATTTGCTGAAGAAGGGGTCTATTATCTGGATTGCGGAACTTCAGGAGGAATTTCTGGTGCACGAAACGATGCCTGTCTAATGGTTGGAGGTGCTGTCGAAGCTGTTTATGCAATGGAACAGGTTTTCAAAGATGTAACAGTTGAAGATGGATTTCTATATGCTGGCAAGTCTGGAAGCGGACATTTTCTTAAGATGATTCATAATGGGATTGAGTATGGCATGATGCAGGCAATAGGAGAAGGCTTCCAGCTAGTGGAAGCCAGCGACTACGATTTTGACTTGGCTAAAGTAGCAAAAGTCTGGAATCATGGATCAGTCATTCGAAGCTGGTTGATGGAGTTGGCACAAAATGCGTTTGAGGAAAGCCCTGGGTTGGAAAATTACCGGGGAATTGTTTCAGCATCTGGAGAAGCTAAATGGACGGTGGAAACAGCGTTGGATATGGAAGTACCTGTACCGGTTATTGCATTGAGTCTCATGATGCGCAATCGTTCTCAAGAAGAAGACAGCTTTTCTGGAAAAGTTGTTTCAGCTCTGAGAAACGGCTTCGGCGGACATGCTGTTGTTGAAAAATAATCATTAATCCTTTCCGGGGAAAAATATATATAATAATATTGGGGGAGACATTAGTATATCCTGTTTTCTAAAATCAAATAAGTGGTATTCTAAAGCTCCTCCATACCTCTGCGAGTAGCTATCTCTTTGTATATGGAATAAATTCTGAAAAATTTATCCTCATTTGAGCTTCGTATGCCATCCTGATAAAAGTTTCTATTTCAGTAGAAAATCCTCATCTCTACCGATATAAACGTGCCTATTTGGAAATATGCGACTCTCAGACATGTGATGAGTAATTGTAGGAACACACTCTAAATTAAGATTTACATTCTCTTTGTCTGCAACAGTTTACTTGGACTTCAGTGTCCTTAAAAAGATAACATCAATAAGTTTTTACGTGGCATAATAACCTCAAATATAGGGTGAGGCGGTAACCTGAGAATGCTGCGAAAAGATCGGATCGGGTACTCCATCTCCTTTTGCAGTTGACGAGAGATCAGTATGAAATGCATAAGGAGAATCTTTCCGGTATCACTGCACAGGAAATTGCTGATCATTTAAAGATTACCTGTGTGAATGCGAGTAAAGAACTGAATCCGCTGGTTAAAGAAAACGCTTAAAACAAAAGGGAAACCGGTTCTGTTTTTAGTGACAGAAATTTTTTCGTCTATTTTCTCAAAAAAAGTATATCATGATACTGTGAATCAGCTTAGTGAGGCCTTTCTGGAAAAAGTTGAACAGAAGGATGAGCAAATATTTGAACTGATTGGTAAAGAGGATAGCTTGAAGCATGCTGTGGAGGTGGCTAAATCAGCTGTTGTCTATCCGCCGAAAGGTCTGCCGACATTGACAGGCTTCACTAGAACTGCTTTGGCAGAGTAGATGAAGTCCTGTTACCTACTCAGTGAAGGACCTGGAGGTTCTCATATTTTCAGGCTTGTTCGGCTTAATTCTGAAGGAGTTGCTCCTGGGGTTACTCGTCGCAAAAAGAATTTTTGCTTTTGTACCACTGTTTATTCGGAGGTAGATACAAAGAGAGAGCGGAACTTTTTTTCTGTTCCACTCTCGTTTTTTCTTTGTATTTAGAAGAAGTATGATCATTTGAGAAAACCGACTGTTGCTTCTTTAGTACATAGTAAATAGTGGGAATCATGTATTTGTCAAGGTATAATAATGGAAATAAACGGATAGGGTGATCGAAATGAAGATAACAGCACTGAATAATCCATTATTTGTCATTATGGGCCCCAGTGGATCAGGGAAGACAAAAATCACGGAGCTGGCATTTCCCAAAGGCAGTAAGCTGGTCTCTTTTACGACGAGACAAAAAAGAAGAATGGAGCAGGAAGGCGTTGATTATTATTTCGTGAGCAAAGACCAATTTGAACGGCTGATTGGAGATGATCAGCTGGTTGAACATGATACATATGCGGGAAATCTTTATGGAATTGGTGAAGCAGAAATAATTGAGAAAACAAAAGAGCAATTTGCCTATAATGTTTTGACATTAAAAGGGTTCCAGATAGCTGAGCAGAGGTTTGGAGATAAAGTGATTCCGATTTTTCTGAATGTTTCAAAAGAGAATATCATGAAACGCTTGAAAAAGAGGAATGAGGATGCTCAAACAATTAAAAACAGAGCAGCAATTTATGAAAAAGATATGAGGATAAAAGAAGTGCTGGAAAGCTATCCGAATTTTCATGAGATTGACGGGAATCAAGGTATCAATAAAGTAGTTGCTGAAATGAAGAAAATCATCCAGTCAGTGATAGAAGAGAGTGTGGGACAGAAATAAGTTCCATACTCTCTTCGTATCTACCTCCGAATAAACGGCGGTACAAAAGCAAAAATTCTTTTTGCGACGAGTAACCGCAGGAGCAACTCCTTCAGAATTAAGCTGAACGATCCTGAAAATATGAGGAGCTCCAGGTAAGTATCAATTCACAGCCAGTCATTCTATGAATAGTGTTCCTTGACAATTTTCGGATATTCCTTCTTAATTCTCGGAGCTGACCGCTTTTGTCCCAACATCGATGAACATTCGACAGAAGATAGGAGCATGACCATCCGGTATGCGACGAGCATTTGAAGAGAAGCGTAGGAGCAAGTTGTGTAAAAAAAGCCATAAGACATGCGACGAGCATTCAAAGAAGTGTAGGAGCAAGTTGTGTAAAAAGCTATAAGACATGCAACGAGCATTCAAAGAAGTGTAGGAGCAAGTTGCGTAAAAAAAAGCCATAAGACATGCGACGAGCATTCAAAGAAGTGTAGGAGCAAGTTGCGTAAAAAAAAGCCATAAGACATGCGACGAGCATTCAAAGAAGCGTAGGAGCAAGTTGTGTAAAAAAAAGCCATAAGACATGCGACGAGCATTCAAAGAAGCGTAGGAGCAAGTTGTGTAAAAAAAAGCCATAAGACATGCGACGAGCATTCAAAGAAGTGTAGGAGCAAGTTGTGTAAAAAGAGCCATAAGACATGCGACGAGCATTCAAAGAAGCGTAGGAGCAAGTTCTTTTTGTATGCCTAGTGCCTCTAGATGAGCTAACCTCTATTCAAGGAATACTTATCGAGGCTACGCATATCATTTCACCGGATGTTCCTACACAAGTGAAACTGACAAAGCAGGACTGGCGGCTACTTCAATTTAATGTATTGATTCTATTTTATAAAATCAATCTTATATTCAGTACGCATACCATCCTGCTAATGCTCCTAGATGAGCTAGCCTCTATTCAAGGAATACTTATCGAGGCTACGCATATCATTTCACCAGATGTTCCTACACAAGTGAAACTGACAAAGCAGGACTGGCAATTTCAAAGAAGGTTTTAAGAAATATTGATATAATAGCTGTTATTTATTTTTTTTATCAATTTTAAATATCTTTTTTCATACAATAAAAACAAAGATTTTTAAAAGTGATAAACAGATTCGTTTTGTTATGTTATTAATGCTTCAGTATTTACTATATCAGTTGCTCAATTTGAAACAAATGATACAATATAGAGGAAACGTTATTGCGAAATGGAGGAAAATTTGTGGGAAATTTTCAGTTAACAGCTAACGCATCTTTGAAGACGATTGCATTTAAGATCAGCGACAACCATGAAATGGTCAACTTTTATAAGAATATTGTTGGATTTGTTTTAAAAAGTGAAGAAAATGGACTGTCTTATTTCGGAACGGCTAAGCTAAAAAATCAACAGCTGGTCCTGGAAGAAACCGAAATAAAAGTAAAGCATCCTAATGTTCATTTTTCTGTGGGGCTGCCATCCGAAGAAGAGCTGAAAAAAGCTGTAAAACGCTTTACAGATCATGACTATCCGTTTGAAAAGAAAGAGAAAGGTATTGTTTTTACAGATCCTGAAGAAAACAAAGTAGAACTGTTTATTAGAGAAAATCTGCTTGTCACAGCAGAGGTAGAGCCGGAGAGTGTTGTCCCAATAAAAAAAGCTGTCGATGAGGATGACTTAGAGGTTCTGCCAATTGACTATTCCAATAAATTGACGGAAACATGCAAAGTTATTCAATTCTGTGTGAATACGTGGAATAAAGAAGAAAGTAAAATTTTTTATGAAAAGATTTTAGGATTAGAGGCTCTTGGAGAAAATCAATTTGGTTTAAGTAATGGAAATTTGGTTCTTTTCCTGTGTGAGCAGGAAGTGAATGGGAGTGTGACTGATTTAGGATGGAGTTTCATTTCGATCAATGTGAAAAGTTCAGAAGAAATTGAAAAGTTAAAGAAGCATCTGGAAAAAGAAGAGAAGGTCTTTTTTGTAGATAACAAACATACCATTCTTTCAATCTTTGATACAAATGGTATTGAATGGTGGTTTACAGTAAAATAATCTGCGTATTAAGGATTGAGTGCGATGTATGAGCGGACGAAGAAATTAATTAGTCATTATTTGGATGAAGGGGTTTTTCCCGGAGCTTCATTTGCATTTATTCGGGGAGAAAGTATTGAAGAAACGACAATTGGAGCTGCACAGATTTTTCCTGTAAGAGAAAAACTGACTGCAGCTCTGCTTTTTGATGTGGCTTCACTCACCAAAGTAATTTGTACAACTACGGTCGTATTACAGCTTGTTGAGGAAAAGAAGCTCTGTATTGATGAAACTCTGAAAAAATACTATCCGTTTTTTCAGGATGGCAGACTGACTATTCGGCATTTATTGACACATACCAGCGATATCAACACATTTATACCAAATCGGGATCAGCTTTCTCAAAAGGAATTGATAGAGGCATACACTAGGATTCAATCTGGTGAAAAATTGGGCAAAGAATCAAAATATACAGATGCTGGAACGATATTACTGGGATTTATGCTGGAAGAACTGCTGGGGAAGCCAGCTATCGAGATATTTAAGGAGCGTGTCTTGCTTCCGCTTCAAATGACGAACAGCTGCTTCTTGCCTGATGATCCGTTCAAAACAGTGCCGACAGAGGATCATCCTGTTAGAGGACTGATTCGAGGACAGGTGCATGATCCCAAAGCTTTTGTATTAGCTGAGCATAGCGGGAATGCTGGTCTTTTTACCAATCTGGAAGATCTGGAAAAATTTGTCAGCATGTACTTGAATCGGGGCGTTTATAACGGAAAAAGAATGTTAAAGGAAGAAACCATCTTGGAATTACTTCAAGATCATTCCTTTGTTGAGAATCACAAACGTTCGCTGGGCTGGGATTTGAAATGGAGCCGGGAGCAGACGCCTTATCTTTTTCACACCGGCTATACTGGTACATTTATACTGATGGATATCTTAAAAAAAGAAGCATTTATTTTTTTATCCAACAGGGTTCATCCCTCAGATAGACGGGAAGAGTATATTGCAAAAAGAGATCAGCTGTTACAGCTTTACTTGGAAGAGAAAGACAGCTAAAATTATGTAGGTAAGTGTGGCAAGTTTAAATTCAGAAAAAACAGCAGGAGGAGTCAAATACTATGAATCAACCGTTATTTTTAGAACCTGTTTTTCAAGAGAAAATCTGGGGGGGCAATCGACTGCATACAGCTTTTGGTTTCGATTTACCTAACGAAAAAATAGGAGAGGACTGGGCAATCAGCGCACATCCTCATGGTGTAAGTACTGTAGTAAATGGAAAATTTGCCGGCAAGAAGCTGGATGAGCTTTGGTCCGATCATCGAGAATTATTCGGCGATGTCTCTGGAGATGTATTCCCGTTGCTGGTGAAAATTTTAGATGCAGAAGATGATCTATCTGTACAGGTTCATCCTGATGATGCGTATGGCTTGAAGCACGAGGGAGAACTTGGAAAGACTGAATGCTGGTATATTATTGATGCAGAACCGGGAGCTTCAATTATTTATGGTCATCACGCAAAGACAAGGGAAGAGCTGGCTGAAATGATTCATGATGGGAAATGGGATACTCTGCTGAAAAAGGTTCCTGTAAAAAAAGGTGATTTTTTCTATGTTCCAAGCGGCACTATTCATGCCATCGGTAAAGGAATTATGATTCTTGAAACGCAGCAAAGTAGTGATACAACCTATCGTGTATATGACTATGATCGGAAAGACGACAAAGGTCTGCCGAGAGAACTGCATCTTGAGCAGTCTATTGATGTGACAACAGTTCCGGCTAAAGAGCCTGCACTGAAGATTCAACAGCATAATCAGGGACAGTCAAGCGTGACTACGTATCTTAAAACAGAATTTTTCAATGTGTATGAATGGCTGGTAAAAGGGAGTCTGCAGCTGAAAAAGGAGGCTCCTTATACGTTGGCTACAGTGATTGAGGGTATCGGTACGCTGATTATTGAAAAAGAACTGCCCACCCAAAATGAGTCCTACGAACTGAAAAAGGGTACAAGCTTCATTCTTCCTGATGGTGTGGAAAAATGGCGAATTGAAGGGGACTTGCTGATTATAGCTTCAGAACCTGGAGCGTAAAAAGGGACTATTTTACCCAGTATTAGCCTGCAGACAAAGCCGAATAGTTCTTGTCTGCAAGTTTTTTTATTTCAGAATAAATGAGTAAATACCTGTCTGGTTCCTTGATTTTGAAAGGAGGATGAGAAACATTAGTGTAATGGGATAAAAAGAGATAGAGGGAAGAATAGTCATATAAAACTGGAAATTTTGAATATGATATAAGTATTCGAATTGAAAAAGAGGGGGTTGTTTTTATGACACGAAAGACCTATTTTAATAAAAGTACAATCTTTTGGGCAGTGCTGCTTGCTCCAATGCTCTTTATTAAATTTTTATTATATCTGTTTAATGATAGTGGGACAGATTTAAGTCAGTTTCAGGTGAGACTTAATACTTCCAGAGGGTGGATTATTTTTCAAAGAGGAGCACATACAATAGAGCTGTTATCGTATAAAAAGGTTTTGGACTATACTTGTCTTTATTATACTGGCAGAGTTGTATTTTTACCCTCATTTAATGTATTTATAAGTTTTTCTATGGGAGAATGAAACAGAAGTAAATGATGAAAAATTTGTGATAATTGAACATAGCAATTTTTTTATTCTAAAAAATCAATCCCATTGATTATCTTAAAAGAGCATACTTTTGAGAAAAGGTTGATCTGATAAAAATCTGAAACTTTAGAACTGAAATAGCATAATTATTTTTAGAACTTCAATGGGCGTCTGATTAATGAAAAGCTGTTTCGAATAAAAAACTGCAGACACCTGTTCTTTTCGATCATGTGGTCTACAGTTTATTTTTTTATTATTTGTTCCCAGCTGTCAGCTGTTTTCTCCGTATTTCCGTTCAAGCGCTGTATAAATCAAACGTTTGCCCAGATTTTCATTGCGGGAAAGAATAGGCCCATGAAAATAAGAACCAAATACATTTTTGTAATGGACACCTTCAGTGCCGTCCTCCGCATTGTTTCCTTTTCCTTCGATGACCTTCCCTAAAGGTTTTTCTCCTTCTCCAAGAAACGTTCGTCCATTGTGGTTTTCAAATCCATAATAAGTTTCGTCAAACTCTTCGTTATGGATGACAATATCGCCGATGTAACGGCTGTTTTCTTGACTCAGCGTGTAATGATCCAGTGCGCTGATGCCTTTGATTTTTTCACCATCTGCACCGATATAGTAATGACCCAACAGCTGAAATCCGCCGCAGATAGCCAGCATCACGCCATCATTCTCGATGTAGGCAGTCAGATCGTCTTTTTTCGATTGGATATCATGGGAGACAATCACCTGTTCAAAGTCTTGCCCGCCTCCGAAAAAGACTAAGTCATATTTATCAGGATCAAAGGGTTCATAAATGCTGACTATCTCGGAGTGAAACGCAATTCCGTCTTTTTCAGCCAGATATTTCAGCATCAGCATATTTCCGTTATCCCCATAGGTATTTAACAAATTTCCATAAAGGTGACAGACGTGCAGTTCTTTAGACACCGTTCATCCCTCCTTGAATATAGCCTTGAGCAGTTAAAGCTTTTCTCAACTGCAGAACAGCCGTATAAGTGGCTAGTATATAAACATTTTCAGTCGGCAGGCTTTTGATTGCCTGTATTACTTCGTCAAGATTTTTAATTTCGCTCAGCTTATCTTCAGGGATTCCAGCCACTTTTAAACGCAGGGCCATATCCTTATGACGATCGCCTCCAGCAATAACAGCGGGGATATCCATTTCAGCGAATGCTTCATGATTCCCGTCCCAAATCCAGCTGACGTCAATACCGTCTGCATAATTTGCATTAAGCAGAGAGACCAAAGAAAACGGATAAGGAGCCAGATTAATCATATCAACAACCTGATTCAGTCCTACAGGGTTCTTAACAAGCACTAGTGTACAACGTTTGTCGCCGATTTGAATCACTTCCTGACGACCGAATACTTTTTCATCATAGCTTAACCCGGCTTTGATTTTGTCTCCGGCTACGCCGTAATGCTCTGCAACTGCTGTCGCAGCCAGCGCATTGTACACGTTATACATGCCGCCGACTGAAATATCATAAGTATTTCCATCAATGATAAATTCAGCCGAAACATTATCCATGTGAACCATTTCAGTAAGCTGAACGTCTAATTCAGGTCTGCGAAAATCACAGTTTGGGCAGTAGTACTTTCCAAGATTTGCGTACGTAATCATTTTGTAATGCAGGATATGATGACATTTTGGACAAAGAATACCATCTGTATTGTAGTGAGCCAGCTGTTCCAGATCAGGCAAGTGATTGAAGCCGTAATATTTCCGGGGATTTACTGTATCAACAGAATTAAAGATAGGTGAATCGCCGTTGCAGAGAATCGGAGCTTCAGGAGAAGCTGCTGCTCCTTCGACAATCATACGATAGGTTGTATAGATTTCTCCGTATCGGTCCATTTGATCCCTGAAGATATTGGTAAAAAGAAACAGCTTTGGTTTAATATATTCCGTCACTTTACTTAGGCTGGCCTCATCAATTTCCAGAACAGCAAATTTCTTCTGGTTCTTTTTTTGTTTAGCCGATAGAAAGGTCGAAACAATTCCCTGAACCATATTGGCGCCGGTTGGATTGGTCAGCACATGATCAAATTCCTGTCTCAGAATATTGACAGTTAAAGCAGTTGTCAGAGTTTTTCCGTTTGTTCCAGTTACTACGACAATCTCATAATCCTTTGCCAGAGTATCCAAAATATTCGGATCTATTTTTAACGCAAGCTGCCCGGGGTAGCTGCTGCCCCCTTTGAAAAAGGTCTGCAAAACCCATTGTGAGGTTTTTCCAGCTGCAATAGCAAGTTGACTTCTAACACTCATATGGTTTCCTCCATCTATGTAAATAATAAGTTTGATCTCTGTAAACTCAACCTATCATACCATAATTAAAAAGAAAGTTTAATTTATTTTCTCTGATTTTTCGGTGTTCTTAAACAAATGGAAGGAATACTTGGAAAGGAAGAAGATTTCGCCTGAGCTCTACAGCTTATGATGCGTGCAGTCTGTTTAAAGCTGCGACAAATTAAAAAGACCGGACTGTCAGGTCAATCCGGTCTTTCTGCGGCTTTAACAAAGCTGTTAACCAATAATAATTTTCTCGGTAGGATATTCATAACCCAAATCACGAGTTTCTTTTGGAATAAACAGCATCAGTGTATACAACATGCCAATCCGTCCGATAAACATCAGCAATGAAATCATGATTTTGCCAATACCGCTTAAATCATCTGTAATACCCAGCGATAGACCTGTTGTTCCAAATGCAGAAGCAACTTCGACAATAATCGCAATCAGTGAATGCTCCTCCGTGGCTGATAAAAGAATGACGGAGAAGAAGCACATCAGTAAAGACAGCATGAAAACTACGACTGATTTTTTTACATCATCGTCATCAATTCTGCGACCAAAAACATTGACATTGTCTTCACTTTTAATAAATGCATACAGGTACAAGCCAAGAATCATGACGGTTGTTGTCCGGACCCCGCCGCCCACGGAGCTGGGGCTGCAGCCGATAAACATCAGCATGGAAAAGATAATCAGTGTAGTAACCTGAAAATCACCCAGATGATTAATCTGCAGTCCGGCATTTCTGGTAGTTATTGAATAGAACATGGAAGTGATCCAGCGATTTACTTCTGTCATATCTGTAAACAAGTGATTCCTTTCCAGCAGATAGATGATAGCTGTTCCGCCGATAAATAAAAAGACAAATGAAAGTAGTGCCAGCTTGCTGAAAAGAGAGAAGCGAAACGGCAGACCTCTTTTTTTCTTTTTAAAGAAAAACCATTCACGAATCTCCATCAAGACTGGGAAACCAATCCCTCCTATGAAGATTAAAAACATGATTACAATCAAAAAGAGATAGTCGTTTGCAAAAGGGATAATGGAATCGCCTGTAACGTCAAAGCCCGAATTCGTGACAGCAGAAATCGACTGATAGAAACCGTAAAAAATCGCATCCCGCCAATTGTCATAATAGCCGGCAGCATGAAAATAAATGGAAAAGAATGCACCGAACAGCAGTTGGAACCACAAGATAATGGAGAAGGTGATTCGAATCAGACGAACAATTCCGCTCAGCTTAGGCTGGTTCATATCGGTCATAATCAGCTGTCTTTGCTTTAACGTAATCCGACGCTTTGACAGGATAAAAAAGGCAGTGGAGATCATCATGATACCTAAACCTCCAACCTGAAAAAGAACTTCCAGCAAAATAATTCCTCTGTCGTTAAACACTGTATGAATATCAAAAGTAGTCAATCCGGTTACACTAACCGTACTGATCGCCATAAAGAGCATGTCCATGAAAGGAACTTTTGATCCCGGGACTCTGAAGACCGGCAGATAGAATAAGAACAGTGAAATCACTGTCATGAGAATATAATATGAAACAATAATTTGAATAGATGAAAAGTGATCCATAATATAATGGCGAATTTTTCTCTGAGCACGCCAAAGAAAACGACTGTAGGTCATAAAATGCCTCCTGAATTTCAATAAGTAAAGTATAGCAGAAAATACAGAATACGGAACAGGAAAAGCCGAAAACTCAAATCAATAATCAGAAAGAATTTTTGAGGAAGAAGCATTAATCGAATAAATGGATTAAGGAGGTCGACGATTTTAGCAGCTCAGGGATCATTTTTCAGTGTGTGAACTCTCTCTTTGGCACAGGTCATCACTTGCTGCTTTTTTTCAATGCGCTCAAAATCACAGGCATTTTTTCAAATATACTGCAATTTTGCGGAAAATATAGTAAAATACGAAAGGAATGAAATGAAAGGTGACTGTGAGCGATGGCACAACTTTTTTTTAAATATGGCGCGATGAACAGCGGCAAAACAATTGAGATTTTAAAAGTAGCACATAACTATGAAGAACAGGACAAGCCTGTAGTGATTATGACAAGCGGTCTGGATACCCGAGATGGTGTCGGGAATGTGTCCAGCAGAATTGGCTTAAAAAGAGAAGCACTGCCGATTTTTGAAGGGACAGATGTGTTTGAATTGGTTAATGGTTTGAAGGATCGACCTTATTGTGTATTGGTTGATGAATCTCAGTTTTTGAGCAAGCATCATGTCATCGAATTTGCCAGAGTCGTTGATGAGCTGAACATCCCTGTAATGGCGTTCGGATTAAAGAACGATTTTCGTAATGAGCTGTTTGAAGGATCAAAATATCTGCTGCTTTATGCAGATAAAATTGAAGAGCTGAAAACCATTTGCTGGTTCTGCCACAAAAAGGCCATCATGAATCTTCACTATATCGACGGTCAGCCGGTCTATGAAGGTGATCAAGTGCAGATTGGCGGCAATGAAGCGTATTATCCTGTGTGCAGACATCATTACTTTCATCCAATGGAAAGAAAAGAATCTTAGTGAAGCTGTAGATAAACAGATAAGGCAGGAACATAAAAAGTAATAGTACAAGAGAGCAGAAAAGACTGCCTCGTGGAGTAATTAATAAAAGCAAAGAAGGAGTTTAACTACATGTACGATCAGTTGCAAAGTATAGAAGATCGCTATGAAGAGCTGGGCGAGCTGTTAAGTGATCCGGAAGTCATCACTGACACGAAACGATTTATGGAGCTTTCAAAGGAAGAAGCAAATACAAGGGGAACAGTAGAGACTTATCGCCGTTATAAAACTGTGGTTGACGGTATTAGAGATACCGAAGAATTGCTGGGTGAAAATCTGGATGCTGAAATGGCTGAAATGGCCAAAGAAGAATTGTCAGATTTAAAAAAGGAAAAAGAAGAACTGGAAGAAAAAATTAAAATTTTGCTTTTGCCAAAAGATCCTAACGATGATAAAAATATTATCATGGAAATCCGGGGAGCTGCCGGCGGAGATGAAGCTGCACTGTTTGCAGGCGACCTATTTAACATGTATCAGAAATATGCTGAATCTCAGGGCTGGAAAGTGGAAGTGCTTGAAGCCAATATTACAGGAATCGGCGGTTATAAAGAAGTGATCATGATGATTAGCGGAGACAATGTATTCTCCAAGCTGAAATATGAAAGCGGCGCACACCGCGTACAGCGGGTGCCGTCAACAGAGTCACAGGGGCGTATCCATACGTCTACAGCGACGGTTGTTGTCATGCCGGAAGCAGAAGAAGTAGAAATTGATATCGCAGAAAAAGATATTCGTACAGATATTTATCATGCCAGCGGAGCGGGCGGACAGCACGTCAATAAAACTGCTTCTGCCGTTCGTCTGACACATATTCCTACCGGAGTGGTTGTTGCGATGCAGGATGAACGTTCGCAGCTTAAAAACCGGGATAAAGCAATGAAGGTTCTGCGTGCCAGAGTGTATGATATTATTCAGCAGGAAGCACAAAGCGAATATGATGCCAACCGTAAATCAGCAGTGGGCACCGGAGATCGTTCTGAACGAATCCGTACCTACAATTTCCCGCAGAATCGTGTGACAGATCATCGTATTGGGTTAACCATTCAGAAACTGGATCAAATTCTTGCCGGCAAGCTGGATGAAATCATTGATGCCTTGGTAATGTATGATCAGACATCGAAGCTGGAAGAGATGCAGAATGGGTAGAAGTTATTTTGAAGTCCTGAAACGGGCTTCTTCTTTTTTAGAAGAAGCCGGCAAAGAAGGCTATGCCATCCAGTATCTTTTTCTGGAAAGAAAAGGCTGGTCCAAAACAGACTGGCTGCTGCATATGAGAGATGCGATTTCAGCTGAGGAGGAACAGAGGCTAGAGGCAGATCTGGCGCAGCTTCTGACAGATTATCCCCCGCAGTATTTACTCGGATACAGTGAGTTTTACGGACATCGGTTTAGTGTTACAGAGCATACATTAATCCCAAGACCGGAAACTGAAGAGCTGGTGGAATACTGTCTTGAGGAAAATGGCAACAAAGAATTAACGGTAGTTGATGTAGGGACTGGAACAGGAGCTATTGCAGTCAGTCTGAAATTAGCCCGTCCTGCCTGGCAGGTAAAAGCAGTTGACTTGTCAGAAGAAGCGCTAAAAGTTGCAGAAAAAAACAGTGAAAGATTGGGAGCAGCAGTTGAATTCTTTTTGGGCAACGGGCTGACTCCGGTAAATGGGCATAGTGTTGACATTCTGATTTCCAATCCGCCGTACATCAGTACAGAGGAGTGGGCATTGATGGACGAAAGTGTACGGAAATATGAGCCCCATTTGGCTTTGCTGGCTGAAGAGAACGGTTTGGCTGTCTACAGGCAGTTGATTGAGGAAGCGAAAAGCTGCCTGGTTTCAAACGGAAAAATTTATTTTGAGATTGGTTTTCAACAAGGAGAAGCCGTCAAAAAAATGATTCAGACAGCTTTCCCGGAAAAACGTATTAGAATAAAAAAAGACCTTTCAGGGAAAGATCGAATGGTTATTGCAGATTAAACAGAGGAGGAGAGGCAGTGGAAACGCAACGATTTACTATTGAGGATATAAAAAAGGCAGCGGACTTCCTGAAAAAAGGCGCACTTGTTTCTTTTCCGACAGAGACGGTGTACGGGTTGGGTGCCAGTGCGCTCTCTGAATCCGCTGTGAAACAGGTTTATCAGGTAAAAGGGCGTCCGAGCGACAATCCTCTAATTGTTCATGTAAATGGAAAAAAAATGATGGAACAATATGTTGAAAATTTGCCGGGGATGGCAGAAACATTGATTGATCATTTTTGGCCTGGACCGCTGACACTGATTTTACCAATGAAGGAAGGAAGCTTCTCTTCTGTTGTAACTGGCGGGCTGACCACTGTTGCATTTAGAATGCCGGACCATCCATTGACACTGCAGCTGATTGAAGAAGCAGGAATTCCATTAGTCGGTCCAAGTGCCAATACCTCTGGAAAACCCAGTCCGACAACAGCGGATCATGTGTTTCATGATCTTCGAGGAAAAATCGAGGGTGTTGTCGATGGCGGTCCTACTCAAATTGGTGTGGAGTCAACAGTCCTTGATTTGTCGGATTCAATTAATGGTCCAATGATTTTACGTCCGGGAGCGGTGACAAAAGAGGAGCTGGAGCAAGTGATTGGGACGGTAAGAGTGGATAGACATTTACTGGTGGAGAAAGAAGCACCTAAGGCACCGGGAATGAAATACAAACATTATTCTCCGGATACCCCAGTCTGGATTGTTGAAAATACAGAGACAGACTGGCTGAAAGCAGTGGAGTGGGCGAACGCTCAGAATAAAAAAGCCGGAATATTTACAGATCGGAAGACGGCTGAGCGACTAGGGAATCAGGTAACAAAAATCTTCTCTTTTGGTGAGAATACAGTGGAACAAGCAACGAAGCAGCTGTTTTCAGGGTTGCGTAAGCTGGATGATGCACAGGTGGATATCATTTTTGCACCGTCATTTCCAGAAAATGGTTTAGGTGAAGCCTATATGAACCGGCTAAAAAAAGCTGCGGGGCAAAATTTTTTGAAAATCTGATCGCTTTTTTGAGTAGACTGGATTTAAGTATGATACAATCGAAACAAGAAATTATAATGAGGTGTTGTCTAAATGAGTTATGAAACATTTGATCCTGAAGTTTGGGAAGCGATTGGAAAAGAAAAAGAGCGCCAAGAAAACAATCTGGAATTGATTGCATCGGAAAATGTAGTCTCAGAAGGGGTCATGGCTGCCCAGGGAAGTATTCTGACAAACAAATATGCGGAGGGCTATCCTGGGAAACGCTACTATGGCGGGTGTGAATTTGTTGATGTGATTGAGAGTCTGGCTATTGAACGTGCCAAGGAATTATTCGGTGCAGGATTCGCCAATGTTCAGCCTCATTCTGGTTCGCAGGCAAATACAGCAGCGTATCTTTCATTAATTGAGCCTGGTGATACAGTGATGGGAATGGATTTGTCTGCGGGTGGACACTTAACACATGGATCACCAGTGAATTTTAGCGGTAAGACATACAATTTTGTTAGTTATGGTGTCGACCCTGTAACGGAAGTAATTGATTACAATGTCGTTCGTATTCTGGCACGCGAGCATCAGCCTAAGCTGATTGTAGCCGGTGCAAGTGCATATTCGCGAACACTGGACTTTGAAAAATTCCGTGAAATTGCTGATGAAGTGGGCGCAAAATTAATGGTTGATATGGCTCATATTGCCGGACTGGTTGCGGCTGGTTTACATCCAAACCCAGTTCCTTATGCAGATATTACGACATCAACAACACATAAAACCTTACGCGGTCCTCGTGGAGGGTTGATTTTGACAAATGACGAAGAGCTGGCTAAAAAAATTAACAGCAATATTTTCCCTGGAATTCAGGGTGGTCCATTGGAACATGTTATTGCGGGCAAGGCAGTAGCGTTTAAAGAAGCATTGGATCTTGATTTTAAAGATTACAGCGAACAAGTGATAGAAAACGCCAAAGCAATGACAAAGGTCTTTAATCAGGCTCCGGAAGCACGCTTGGTAAGTGGAGCAACAGACAACCATCTTCTGCTGATAGATGTAACTGGTTTTGGTATCAATGGAAAAGAAGCTGAAACAATCTTAGATAGCGTGAATATTACAGTGAATAAAAATGCCATTCCATTTGAACAGCTGAGTCCATTTAAAACAAGCGGTATCCGTGTTGGAACCCCGGCAATTACAACCCGCGGCTTCAGAGAAGAAGATTCAGTTGAAGTGGCAAAACTGATTGTTAAGGCACTGAAAAATCGTGAAAACGAAGAAATGATGACGGAAGTTAAAGAAGCTGTAAAAGAATTGACAAAAAAACATCCGTTGTACAAATAAGCTGTGGATTTTTCCTGGATCTCTGCCAAAATTCTTGAAAACTCGTTTCTTCAATAGTTTTCAGATAGGTTTTGATAGAGGTCGGGACAAAAGCGATCAGCTCCGAGAATTAAGAAGGAATATCCGAAAATAGGTCTTCATATTTTCAAGATAGTTCGGCTTAATTCCGAAGGAGTTGCTTTTGTACCGCCGTTTATTCGGGTTTAGATATGAAGAGAGTTTGGAACTTTGATTCTGTCCCAAACTCTTTTCAATTTCACCAATAGACAAGAAACCGGATTTCGTTGAATCGACAGTTGATTCTTCTCCGGGACTCAGTACTTTTGGAGAGGTTCACTGCTCTATATGGTTTTAAATTCAGGAGATTGTTCAGAAATATTCATTTCTGTATGCAAAATTAAGTTTCTTTTTTGTACTGCTAACAGGTATAATAGAGAAAGATTATCTGGAGAAATTTTGATAATCTAAAAAGGAGAAAAACGAAAAGAGGAAAAGCTATGTTCATTGTATGGGGTTCAAGAGGATTTGAAAAGGATTTAGGTGAGACAGTTGTTCGTTGTACCTGTGGAAATTGTAATAACGATGTGGTAATGCAGGCAAAACAGGTTGGCAGAAAATTTACACTTTTCTGGATTCCATTATTTACGACATCTTCAACATATTATATGCTTTGTCCGATTTGTCATCATGGCAAAGAGCTGACGAAGAATATGCTTGAACGCTATCTAGTTGCGGATGCAGAAACAGCTTCTGAATAAATTTTCAGGAATTGCTCAGCAGGAAAACTGGAGAGAATCTCCGTCATCAACAAATCTGTTTGATGACGGAGATTCTCTTTTTGTAGTTTTTCAGCTCTGAGACAGTACTCAGTGTACTTATCTGATGAGTGTTTATCACAGGTCCTTGTCATTTATTTGAGACCGGCTGCCATATACAAATTGTATCCATTGATAACCAGCACCAGCAAAATAATTAGGCTGTACAGCTTTTTAACTTGTTGGTCTGTTAATTTTTCACTTAATAGACCGCCGGCATACCCGCCTAGTAACGCAGCCGGAATGACTACCCAGAGAATAGTCAGATCATAAACATGAAAGCCAGTGGTTAATCCGATTGCTGACAGTTTGGCAATTTGGGAGAAAAAGATAGTAATAATGGAATACACAGTTGCCAGTTTGATTTCCATACCAAAGAATAAAATAAGTGCAGCTACATTAATCGGTCCGCCTCCGATTCCCAGAAATGTGGAAAGCATGCCTAAGGTGATTCCCACAATAAAGAATGGGAATATTCCAGATAATTTAAACTGTATTTTCCCTCGCTGATTATAAAGCAGAACCAAAACCAAAGTCACAATCATAAAGATATTTTGAATAATTTGTACTTGCCTATCTGCTTGAAAAAATTTTAATAGAAAGCTCAATACATAATCTCCCAGAACTCCTCCAATCAGTGAACCGGCTGAAATACTTAATGCATCTCTCAAATTAATTTGAACTCCGTTTTTCAGCTGTTTATAAGTTGAAGAAACAGACATGGTGAATACTGCTGTGCTGGAATAAAAGGCTATGGCACTTAAAGAATGAAGTCCAATGAAATCCAGAACCGGTTTAATAATCACACCGCCGCCCATTCCAGAAGCAGCACCAACTGTGTTTGATAGAAAGATCGTAATAAAGTAGATGATAAGGACTCTCATAATAGTATTCCTTTCTTTTTTTCTATTATAACATGAAATATATTTTTGGAAACAAAATTTCATTAAAAGTATTTTTTTCTTATAACTTGAAATATTATTTCATAGATGGTATAGTTATATCACCAAATAGAAAACGTATACAAGGAGGAAAAGAGAATGGAAATATCATTTGGTATTATTCTGATTTTATGTTTATACACTGCTGTAGGGGTATTAGATCAAATCTCAATTCAAATCGGCCCATATACCCCATTGTTTGCTGCTGCTGTTACAGGATTGATGATGGGGGATTTAAAGACTGGTCTGGAAATCGGTGCGACGTTGCAGTTGATGACTTTAGGAGTTGCTACTTACGGAGGCGCTACAGTCCCGGATTTTCTTTCAGGGGCTATCATGGGTACAGCGTATGCGATCCTTTCAGGAAAAGGTGCGGAGTATGGAATCGGCGTTGCAGTTCCTATTGGACTTCTGTTGACACAGCTTGATATTTTGGGGCGAATGACAAATACATTCTTCCAGCATAAAGCGGATAAATACGCAGAAGAAGGTAATTATAAGGGCGTAGAGCGCTGTAATATACTGGGTATTTTCCCATGGACGATTTCTCGAGTGATTCCAGTATTTATTGGTCTGGCTTTTGGAGAGCAAGTTGTTAATGTGATCAACGAATTAATCCCAGTATGGGTAATGAATGGGTTAAAAGCAGCTGGAGCGATTTTACCGGCAATGGGTATCGCTATCCTGATGCGCTATCTTCCAATAAAAAAATATTGGCCGTATTTCATTATCGGTTTTGTCCTAATGGCATACTTCGCTGAACTGTTTTCTGTTCTTGGAGTAGCATTGGTTGGTTTGGCTTTAGCGGCACTTTATGTTATGAATCAAAATAATCGTTCAATCGCAACATCTGGTTCCGTGATCTATGAAGATGATGAGGAGGTAGAAATTGATGACTGAGAAATTAACAAAAAAAGATATCAATAAAGTCTTTGTCCGTAATCTGTTTGGATTTCAATGGGGATGGAACTATGAAAAAATGCAGGGGTTGGGCTATTGTTATGTTATTATGCCGGCTCTGAAGCGCTTTTATAAAGATGATCAGGAAAAAATGAAAAAGGCGTTGAAGACACATCTCGGTTTTTTTAACACGACACCTGCTATGTCCAATTTAATTATAGGGGCAAATATGGCTTTGGAAGAAGAAATCGGTATTGAAGATGATATGGCAATTACTGGACTTAAAACAGGCTTGATGGGTCCGTTTGCCGGTGTGGGGGATACTATTTTTATTGCTATCTATCGGGCTATCGTATTTTCTATCGCTGCTTATTTAGCACAGGGCGGGCAGGCTTTTGGACTTCTAATCCCTTTAATTGCAGGAACAGCGGTGATAGGGGTTCGTTATAAGTTTACCTATCTGGGGTATAATCAGGGGAAACGACTGGCAACAGAATTCGCAGATAAGATGAAAATGTTTACTGATGCAGCGGCTATTTTAGGATTAACTGTTGTCGGCGGGTTGATTCCTGCAGTTATCAATTATAAACTGGATATAACCTATAAAATGGGCGAAGTTACTCTGTCCGTTCAGGAAATGCTGGATAAAATATTGCCTGCATTAGTACCCTTGTCTATTGTGGGGTTGTCCTATTGGCTGTTGGGGAAAAAGAAAATGAATTCTACTCGGTTGATTTTTGTGCTGATTCTCTTGGGAATGGTATTAGGAAATCTTCAGGGAATGTTTAACTGGATTGGCGGACTTATCTAAAAATAAAGGATCAAAGGGAAAGGAAGTTTTATTATGCCGATTATTCATGCACGAGTAGATGAACGACTGATTCACGGTCAGGTTGCAACTGTCTGGACAAATAGTCTGGGTGCACAAAGGATTATGGTGGTTAGTGATTCTGCTGTTAAAGATCAAATGCAAATTGGAGCTTTAAAAATGGCAAAGCCGGCAGGAGTAAAGTTGTCTATTCTGTCAAAAAGAAAGGCTGTAGAGAAAATAACAGCTGGTAATTATAATGAAGAAAAAGTTTTTCTGATAACAAAAGATATACCTGACATGGCATATTTGATCGATCATGGTGTCCAACTGACATCGTTTAATGTAGGTAACATTTCTCAAAAACCAAACAGCAGACCGATAAAAAAATCAGTTGCTTTGACAGATGAAGATGTAAAAATTATTCAGCGTTTAGTTGAAGATAAAATAAAAATAACGGCACAAATGATTCCTTCAGAATCAGATGAGTCAATCTTAAATTTTATTAAATAGAAGGAGAGGGTGTCTGAATATGGATGCAGTCACACTAATTAAACAAAAATACAAGAATTTTTCGAAAGTAAATAGAAGAATTGCAGATCTTATTTTGAAAAATCCTTCAGAGTTATTAAAAATGACAGCCAGTGAAATTGCGATGCATAGTCAGACATCCCCAGCTTCGGTTACACGCTTTGCACGATCCATTGAATACGAGGGATTAGATGAATTAAAGATGTCTATTGCTGCTTCCCAGGGCGGAGAAAATAATAAGAAAAATGTAGATCCGATTATTTCTAAAGAGGATTCAGTAGAGCAACTGTGTGAGAAAGTTACTGCGCTGGTGAGCACCACTCTTGATGAGCTGATGTATTCTCTTGATAAAAATGAAGTGGAAAAGGCAGTTAAAAAGATAAGGAAGGCTCGTGAAATTTATCTGGTTGGGATTGGTGCTTCTTCACTGACTACGTATGATCTTTATCATAAATTTAATCGTGCAGGGAAAAAGGCGATGTTTAATTTTGATCCGCATATGAATCTGGAATTTTTAAATTATTCGACTGAAAAAGATGTGTTGATTGCTGTGTCATACAGTGGTTTAAGTAAAGAAGTATTATTGGCATGTGAAATTGCAAAGACGAATCAGACACCCATTATTTTTATTACAAGAAATGATGGAGAACGAATTCAGAAATTAAGTGACATTCTTCTGCTGGTACCGGCTAATGAACACCTAGTTCGAGTAGGAGCTATTTCCTCAATTTCTTCCTCTATGGCTGTAGGTGATATTTTATACCTTGGATTTATCCAGGATCATATTGATGAAGATCTTGCAGAACGAATGATTGGAACCAATACATTGGTAAGTAGCTTGAAGGAAGGGTAATGGAATGATGGAAATAAATCAATTGACAACAGAAACCAGAAATATAAATAGTCAGCATATTGATCGTTTGACAACTGCTGAGATGGTCAAAATTATTAATAATGAAGATAAAAAAGTAGCGGAAGCAGTTGAAAAAGCTTTGCCGGAGATTGCGAAGGCAATTGATTTAATAGCCGAGCGGTTTAAAAAAGGCGGCAGATTGATATACTGCGGTGCCGGCACATCAGGAAGATTAGGTACCTTGGATGCAATTGAACTGACACCTACTTACAGTGTTTCTCCTAAACAGGCTTTTGGTATTCTTGCCGGAGGAAAGGAAGCTATGTACGAAGCTGTTGAAGGAGCAGAAGACTCAAAAGAGTTGGCAGTTAACGATTTGAAGAGTCATCAGTTAACGGATCAGGATGTAGTCATAGCCATAGCAGCTAGCGGCAGAACCCCTTATGCGATATCTGCTGTTGAATATGGAAATCAACTAGGTGCATTGACAGTCTCAGTTACCTGTAATAAAGACGGTGTGATGAATCAGCTTGCTCAAATAGGTATTGCGGCTGTTGTTGGACCGGAAATAATTACAGGGTCAACAAGGATGAAGGCTGGTACTGCACAGAAAATGATCTTGAATATGCTGTCTACAGGCGTAATGATTAAAGCCGGTAAAGTTTATCAAAATTTGATGGTGAATGTACAACCAACCAACTTGAAATTAATTCAGCGTTCCATCTCAATTATTAGAGAAGCAACAGGTAGTGACGCTGAAACGGCAGAACAATATTTAAGAAAAGCTGAGAATCATGTAGCAGCTGCAATCGTTATGATCGAAACCGGTAGGAGTTTGTCTGAAAGTGAACAGTCGCTGAAAGAAAACAATGACCGGATTGCTCAAGCAATTAATGAGCTGCAAAAAAAATCCTGACCAGAGCGGAAAGATAATTATTTAAAAATATTCGAACGAATCAATCATCTGAGATTTTTATATCCCGGAAATATGTAAATAGAGAGGCACGGACAGTGAAACCTAAACTAATACTAATGAGCCATGGAAAGATGGCCTATGAGACCTATCAGTCAGCAAAAATGATTGTTGGAGAGCTTGCTGATATAGCTGCTGTATCCATGCAGGAGCAAGATGGAATGGCAGGAACTCAGGAGAAGCTCACAGCTCTTTTAAATGAAGCAGGAGATGCTCCTGTTCTGGTGATAGCTGATTTAAAAGGAGGAACGCCATGTAATGTTGCCATGATGGCAATGGGAATGAAAGAAAACATGCGGGTTATCTCGGGACTAAACTTGGCGATGGTTTTAGAGGCAGTTCTTTCCCCTGTAGAAGAGCTGGATATGTTGGTCTCATCTCTTTTGTCTGTTGGAAAAGAGGCTGTAACAATGATTGAACTACCTACTCTTGATGAGGATGAGTATGAAGAATAAACTGAAGAAGGTCTGAAGGAAGAGTAAAATTTTGAATAAATAGAAGGAATAAAAAATAGTTGTAAAAATTTTTTTGTAGATTTTACCGACCTGATTCAAAAGCTATTCAACTGTTGTAAATCGCATTTCAAAGCATAGGGCAGAATGGAGAATTTGTTTTGACCGGCGCCTCTTTTTGTTTTACAATAGTAAAAGAAAATGAATAGTTAGGAGATAGAAAATGGGAAAATTTCAAGTAATTGATCATCCTCTGATTCAACACAAATTAACAATCATCCGGGATAAAGACTGCGGAACAAAAGTCTTTCGCGAAGTTGTCAACGAAATTGCCATGTTAATGGCGTATGAGGTTTCCAGAGATATGCCATTGGAAGATGTTGTTATTGAAACACCAATGTGTAAAACGACTCAAAAGACTCTGTCTGGTAAAAAAGTGGCGATCGTGCCTATTTTAAGAGCTGGAATTGGAATGGTGGACGGTATCTTGGAATTGATTCCTGCAGCAAAAGTTGGACATGTAGGGATGTACCGGGATCATGATACTCTGGAACCTGTAGAATATTTTGTGAAAATGCCTGAAGATATTGATGCACGTCAGCTCTTTGTTGTAGATCCGATGCTGGCAACAGGCGGTTCTGCTATTATGGCTATTGACTCACTGAAAGAACGCGGCGGCAGCAACATCAAGTTTGTCTGTCTGGTTGCAGCTCCGGAAGGTGTTAAAGCATTGCAGGAAGCACATCCGGACATTGATATCTATACTGCAGCGCTGGATGAAAAATTAAATGATCAAGGCTACATCGTGCCTGGACTGGGCGATGCCGGGGACCGTTTGTTTGGTACAAAATAAATAAGATAGAATACTAAAATAGACCACACACTGCCAGCATTGAGCTGAACGTGTGTGGCCTATTTTAATATAAGTACTGAAAAAAACAGTTCAGGCTGTTTTTTTCAGTGACTATAAACTATTTTCGAAATCCATGATAATCTGATTTTCGATATTAGAGCCCCAGGTGGACATAAATTTATGATAGACATCCCTATTTCCCGTTGTTTGAAATCGTGTGGCAGAATCGTGTGCCAAAGCTTCATTCATGTCACATTTGATCTGACCAAAGTTTACCATTCTTTTCCATAAGGCTGCACGACTCATTTTTGCTTCTTCTGCAATTGTATGAAAAGATTTTTTTGTATGCAGCTTTTTCAGTAAGGTGATGTCTGGCAGCATGATGATACCGGCTGCCAAATTAGCCAGCTCTTCAATGAATAATTCATTCTCATTATAATAAGTTGGATTCTCGTCCATGTTAAAGAAAGTTTGAGAGATTTCTGTTTTCGATACATCATAATGACAATGGCTTACCTCGTGACAAATACTGAAATTAAACCGGTTTTTAGAGATACGCGGATTGATAAATATTTTTATCTTATTCTTTTTCTTAACAGTTACTCCAAGAAAAAACTCCTCTTCAATCACAGGAATATTAGTGTCGACAGCAATTCGTTCTCTTTTTAAATAATCAGATACAAACATATCAAAGGTATAGCTGGCAGGCTCCAGATTATGTTTTAAAATATACTGGTTAATCAATAAATTTGTTAAAATATAGCGAATATTTACAGCCTCGTCCATCATACAAAACTCCTAATCGTTTTCGTTTTCATCTTCATTCATCGATTGGGCGATATAGCTCATTAAGCTCTTAACTTGTTTTTTGTACTGTTCCTTCTTTGCCTCACCGACGACCTTCTCACCCTTTCTGAACATCATCAGTAAATCTGCGTATTCTTCATCAACAGCTGACTCATCAAGTGAGTCTGTTCGACCCAATAAATAGTCAATGGATACCTGAAAGTGGTCCGCCAGCTTGTCAAGAACTTCACTAGGGACATTTGTGATGGTGCCTCGTTCATAATTTGAAATGTTTTCTCTTTTCATACCGAGAATGTCTGCAAGTTCTTGTTGAGACATTTTATTGGCGGTTCGTAATTCTTTAATTCTCGAAGCTAAAGAACCCATAATTTTTTCTCCTCTATTCAATTTTGAAGAAGTCTTTCACAGGCTTCCGTGTAATCTCTGCATCTGGAGTGCCTGATAGAACAGGAAGCAAACGCAACAGATTAAAAGCTTCTTCTCTTTTTTAAGGTACTGTTTTCCTCAATTATTGGTGAATAACATTTACTTTTAAGAAATAATTAAAAGCAGTTGCGTAATTATTAGTTACATGATAGAATAGTTTTTGTAACTGATAATTACTCTATTCCTCTTGAATCTATTATAAAACGTAATTGTAAATTACGCAAGTGGGAAGTTGAATGTATTGTTCTTAAGAGAGGAGGTATCATTTGTAGGATTCGTCCTGTCTTTTAACCAGACCCAAAAAAAGGGAAAAGAAAGGGACGTTTGCATGGTGGATTACAAGAAAGAGATTTGTGTTCTGATTCAGGAAATTTCCAATGCAGCTCTGCTGGAAAGGGTGTATAAGATGCTGCTGCTGGTAAAAATTAAGTCAGAAAAGAAAGATTGAATCACTCAGAATACATTAGGAGATAATAGAAAACAAACTATTTTTTTGCCCTGAAAAGTAAGTTGTATTTATAGAAATTATCAGATCAGCTGAAGTAACTAAAAAATGAAGCCTTAAGTACACAAAATGAGGTCGGGTCAAAAGCGATCAGCTCCGAGAATTAAAAAGGAATATCCAAAAATAGTTAAGGAACACTATTTATAAAATGAATAGCTGAGAATTGATACACTCCGCTGCGCTTCGATCACCTCAACTTCTACGTATGAACATACTAGAGTTGACAGGCTTCACTAGGATTGCTTTAGCAGATTAGAGGAAGTCCTGTTATCTACTCGGTGAAGGATTTGCTTTTGTCCCGCCGTTTATTCAGGTTTAGATATGAAGAGAGTTTGGAACTTTATTTCCGTCCCAAACTCTCTAATAAAATAGTTTCTCAATCTTTTATTTTTAGCAGAGAATCAACCAGATTCTCAACAACGATTAAGTCTTTATCATCAAGCAATGCTATTTTTTTCATCAAGTCATTATGCTTATTGGAATTGCCAAGTAGGAAATCACTCGCAGCCTCCATCAACAGGTCCTCAGATTTTATTTCATCAGACCGCTCTGCCGAGATATCTTCATAGCCCATCAGCCAGGTTTCGTTAACATCCAATGCTTTTGCAAGCAAAAAGATTTTGTCTTGTTTTGCTTCATAATCACCTTTTAAATAGGCACTAATCAGAGCACGAGATACGCCGCTTTTTTTAGAAAGCGTGATTTGTTTCATATTTCGCATTTCGAGTGCCTGCCGCAAGCGTTGAGCAAATGAAACTTTTTTCATTTTTACTACCTCCTATAGTGGATTATAAAGAAAACTGGACTTTAAAGCAAGAGATTTTCAATATAATTCAGTTTTTCTTGACAAGATTTTTTTTTGATGTTAAACTTCTGTTTGTCAATAAAACTTGATTTATATTTAGAGTGAAATGGAGGGAATGACTTGCAGCAGTTAAAATTTGATTATGGAAGACTGGAAAAGAAAGCCGCTCAGAGTTTTGACTCATCTGATGAATTTCTTCAGCGTATTCAGATGAATGGAGAGTGCTGGTACAGACGGATAAACGAGGGTACATTTTTCAGACAATCTGAGATTGCCACAATTTGTGACGTACTAAAAATTGAAAACAGTGAGATAGCAGATTATTTTTTTTACATCAAAAATCAAGAAAACTTGACTATTGCTGATAAGCAAATTATTTCTAAAACGAGTAGAGCAATAGAAAGAGAAGAAGGACTACTACAAGGAAAGGCTGCAGCAGATTACTGGTATCACATTTATGAGCCATTAATCAGAATCCGGCAATTTATTGAAAGAATAGAAAAGCAGGATATACCAGCGGATAATCCAGAAAAATGAAAGTAGTAAATTTCTACAGCGGAAAGACTGGATGACCATTTGAACAGGAGGACATCGGACACTCAGCAGCAATCCGAGTTTCTTTGAAATTAATTTGACCAGTCGTACTTTTATAAACTATGAACGATTATATAAAACCAATAATTATTGAGATGAGGGAAGAGAAATGGAACAAATTAAGACGATAGAAGATTTTTGGAAAGCAATTGATGAATACAGACAAACGAGAGGCATTTCCTGGAAAAAATTAATGGGTGCCAATGCAGGACTAGCTGCTGCCGGGAAAATGAATCCTACACTGACCAAGCTTCTTCATATACAGGAACTGTTGGGGATTAATCTGTTTTATCTAATGACCGGCAATAATTTTGAACCGGAGGAAGTAATTATTAAGAATCCGGAAACAGCTAAAAAGATGGCACGGATTTATCAGCTTATAGTGGATGACAGCTGGATGGAAGATGAAGCGATTGTTCGTCGGGTTCAGGAGCTGGGAGAAACAATTATTTAGGTGAGGAGGAGAAGGCTGTGAGAAAGTCAACATTTAATTATATTAAGGATATTTTGGGGGATTACTACAAAACAGATGAGTACATAAAACAACGGGAAGAAGAACTTCGTTATCCTCATAGAGAAAGCGACTTGAATGCAGGAATCAAGGGGACAAGAGCGGGGTACCATGTTCAAGATAACTTGATGATTACGATCGAACAGGATAAACGTTTATATGCGCTTGAACGAAACAAACGCGTAATTGCAGAAGCGCTTGAAGAAGCAGATGAAAATACTAGAGTGATTATTCAGGAGCTGTATATGAAGAAGTATTCACACTATACATTGGCTGGGCTCATCCAGCAGCAAAAAATCTTTGTCAGTAAAACAAAGGCCTACGAACTGAGAAATCTTTTTTTCCAGACGATTGCAGATGAATTGGAAATCTATTGACGGAAAAAACACGGAATTTTGACGGGTGTTTCTGCACTAAACTGATAGTATCAGGAAAGCATCGATCTGCGTTATAAAGTGTATGAAGAAAAATCATAGTGTTTTAATTGCAGCTGTATTTAGCTCTTTAAGATCTGATTACATGAGCAGACTCATTAATATGAATTTGCAGGTTATAACAAAATAAGAAAAATGTTGCGGAAAAAATGCGGAATTTTGAGCCCTGTTTTTAGCCTAAACTAGTATTATCAGCAGTGGGTGGGACAATCTTTGTTTGTCTCGGGTTAACAGTTAATTGCCAATTCCACTGTTTCAGGAACAGCTAGTGTGATTGCCAGTCTCACTAAGATAAATAAACTAGTGAGGTGGTATGCGAACCGCCAATCTGATGCATTAGCACTCATTCATTCCTGTATTAAAAGCTTGCTTCTACGAATGCTGGTCGCATGTCTTAGGGTATGTAAGAACATGCTCCAACGCTTTTTCGGATGATCGTCGCATGTCTGAGGGGTATGTAAAAACATGCTTCTACGAATGCTCGGCGCATGTCTTTTGGTCATACAAGACATGCTATATGCGCAGCTCCAATGAATGTGTAGACTTCAATCTTAAATAGGAGATAGCTAACTGCAGAGACAGAAGTATTCAGATTCAAACACCAGGTAGGGAACATGCATCAGCTATTTTTCAATAAACTAGGGCGTGTCTGAAAAGTTAGTGGTATTCAAATTTTTCAGTGATTTTTGTTGAAATCAAGGAAGAAAGCGCAGTTTATGTGGTTCATAAGCGAGTATTTATGACGAGGAGTTCGATAAAAATCATCAAACTATTTGCCGCTTGAGTTTTCAGACACCCCTTAGTGATTCTTAATAATTTCTGCTTATTGTCGAAGAAGGTTCTTCTGTCCGGCTGTTTAGCTTGATTTTGAATAGGCTAAAAATAGATAAAATAGGAGAAATCACCTGATTAAGAAAAAATAGATAGAATTATTTGCGGAAAAAGTACGGAATTTTGACTACTGGTTTTCATTTAAACTAAAAACAGTAAGAGAACAGCAGGAGGTTTTGTAAAAAGCAAAAGCATACTGCAAGGTACAAATAATTTTCCGAAGGTAGGGACAGAACGTATGAGTAAACAGTATAAGCTGATTGATTCAGTTCATACACGAACCACATTAAATGTTGCCCGCAACCATAATGGTGCAGTGAAGTATGAGCATGTTACTCTGTTTCCAGCTCAGAGCTATGAACTGGAGGAGGATCCATTATTTATCCAGTCATTGAAAAATGCAGAAATTAAAAGGAAGTATTCGAAAACGCTTGTCAATGAACTGGATGCTTTGGGCATTTCTTATAAAGAATCAAGCTGTAAATCCTGTGGAGGAAAAGTGAAGCAGATTTCTTATAAGGTTGTGGAAATCGTTGAAGAATAAAGCAGATTGACTAGGGCGTGCCTGAAAAGTTAGCGGGATTCGAATTTTTCAGTGATTTTTGTTGAAATCAAGGAAGAAAACACAGCTTATGTGGGTCATAAGTGAGTATTTATGACGAGGAGTTCGATAAAAATCATCAAACTATTTACCGCTTGAGTTTTCAGACACGTCCTAATGATTGCATACTCTAAAATCATTTTCCAATAAATAAAGTATAGATAAAGGTGGGGATAGATGAGATGAACATCCAATTTCTGGGTATAAAAAATCAGATAAGGAAAAGAGGCTGCTCTTCTTGTGGCGGCAGACAAGTATCAAAGCATACCTTTCAGCGAGAAACACGAATGGTTTTGCCTGGTGGACAGACAAAGACATTTTATGCAGGAGAGACGTATGAAGTGAATGAGGTCGTCGGGAAATTTTTACTCGAACAAACGTACACACTGAATGGAACCTCTGTTGTCCTGTTCAAAGAAGTATAACATTTTTTTAACAGTATTATTTGCTGAGTGATGAAAACAGGCATTCACACTAGTTGATGTCAAAAGATTGAGTTCCTCAGCAGCTTAAAATCGGAAAAAAAGAGGATTATTCTGCTTCAGATGAGAAAGAGGCAGTGGAAAACTGCGCCATTTATCAATGAACAGGGAATCATCTTTTTATCATAATGGACATCTTCCGTCTGCGATCAGGGCAAAAACAGGTGAGATCATCAGACTGAATCAGTGATGACGGAGAAGTTCATATCATATATGTTGTTCGAACACTATTCAAACGGTTGGTTCGTTCACAACACAGAGCTGTCAAGGCAGTCAAAATAAAAGGAGGAAAAAAAATGGCAAAAGAGAAAAAGACAAAAGAAGCAGCTAAAAAAAGTGCAGTAAATGCTCAGGCATTTATTCAGGGCAAGCTTCAAACATTGAATCAAAAAAATGGTGGAAGATATGAACGAGATGCAACACGTGTCGTTCAAAACAATCAATAAGAGGAGGAAATAACAAATGACAAGATGTACAAATGATACGCTGATTTCGAAAATCGGCATGAAAACATTAGACAAACTGGTAGAGGTTGACTTTGCTGTATTAGCAGATATTGACAGCTGCGTGAAAGTAAATACGAAAAACTATATTGACTATACTGGGACAAGTGCAACGTTCAATACGTACAATGTTCCGGAAGATATGTTCAACTGTCTGGCGGAAGGATGCAAAAACTCTGGAACGCTGACTGTTACAAATGGAGTAGGTGCTGTTTCCGGTGCATCATTTGCGGTTGCTGCAGATGCAACAGAATTTGTTGCGGGGGTCATCACTCATTACGTGCATGTACCTGCTGCCGGAACCTATGAACTGGCACTGACTGTTTCCGATATAGCAGACAAGGGGCAAACAAATGCAGATGTTTACCAAAAAACAATCATTGCGGCTGCTGAAGGCTTCTATCCAGTCGTTGTTGATTTATCTAAGCTTCCTGAAGAACAAAAAGGAACAGGCTGGTCTGCAACTGAGAGCGGTATTATCGTTCATATTGAAGCAACTCCAGAAGAAACGGTTCTGAGCACTATTGGCTTCTCGTCAATTTATGTGTACAACAGTATCGAAGATTTTGAAGTCAACGATGTCGTTAAAATCGGCTGTCTGGACGAATTTACGGGTGATTTAACAGTTGATCCTGTGGAAGCAAGCTGTTTCGGCGGCGGCTACGATGCGACAAGTATTGCGATCGAGCGCACCTTGACTGGTAAGAGCGTGTCAGCGAACTACTGGAAATTAAATCCATTAATGTCTAAAGGCAGCCAAACAACCGGCTGGTTAATCCAGACAACAGAAAAAACAGTGGCTGAAACAGTGATCGACGGCGTAAGCTACGGATCAATTCAGCTTCCTGATATGAATATGGAAGAATGTGCCTTCACTACAGCGGCAATGGCAGACAGCTGCAACATTACAGACGCATTGCTGAGCCGTGTAAATACACCGGTTGTTGTGGATATTAACGAAAAACAATTTATCGTTTTGGAAGCAGGAAAAATTCTATTCCATTCTTCTCTGATTGGAAAAGAATTGGTTGTCAGCTATCCGAAGAAAGTGGATGTGGAGCATTTTGTCGGCAACGAAGATTCTCTGGATTCCCGCAGAGTACGCATGTCCTTCACTCAGGAACAGACAGATGGTGTGAAACAAAACTACGTGTACAATAACGTACTGATCACATCATTCCCTGGAACTGTCAACAAAGAAGAAACAACATTCAGCTTCACGATTTCTGTGCAGCGTGATAAAAACGGCAACTTCTTTGAAATGTATCGTGTAGCAGAATAAGATTTAAAAAGAAGAGGAGAAGTGACGGTAGTATATTCTAGCCGGTTTTTCAAGTAGATGCGTTTGTATCGAGAATCAAACAAGGGCCTTCAATTCTAAATGGCTCTGCCATTTAGAAAGTGATGAGATCGAAACGAAGTGAAGTGTAGTGTAGTTGTAGTGAGACTCGTAGATACATGATTTTTCCACAATAGGACTGTCAACTTGAGACAAGCAAGGCTGTCACAACCTCTTCAATCTAGCTGAAGAAAAGCTGCGTTAATAGGTGTAACGAAATCTAAAATGTACACTATTCAACGGTATTATTCAATAGGAGCTGATTTTATTAAAACAGCTTCAAAAATGATTCATTCAGAAATAAAGTGACTGTCGGGTCCGGAGCTCTTACTGTTCCGGACCAGCTGATCACAAATTAGGAGGAACAGAAATGGAAGAAAAAGGCATGAAAGCCGCTGACTTTTTAGCAATCAGCGATAAATTGAAAAAGACAAATGAGGATGACACTCCTTTTGCAATTGTCAAAGATCAGGAAGTTTCAGTGATTGGCGATGCCAACAAGACGGAAATCAAACAGGCGAATTACAGCGTACGCTTCAGAGTACCCAAAACATTTTTTGAGGAAGCTCCGGAGGGGGCCAAAGAAGTTGGTTCTTTCTACGTATTTAACGTTGACTTTGAGGGTGTAACGATTACTCCTCGTTCAGACTTGAAAATTGTTGATGCGATTATGAAAATCATTCCGTTTTTCAACAAGCTGAGAGAAAACGGAGAGGTGGAAGCTTTTGACAAGGAAGAGCTTCTTTCTATCTTTGTGAATGCAGGCGATGATGTTCACCTGGCAATCTATAACCTGGTTGCCACATTCCTGGGGATCGATGATCAGTTAGGCGAGTATATGCTGCCATTTTCTGTCATCGAAAACTTGAATAAGATCATGGACAGTCATCCGGAAGTCTTTAATGAAGCTGATGTTTTTTTCGGTTAATCTATCGAAAAGCCTGTGAAAATGACACATCGGTAGCACAGGAAAGCGAAACGTTTTTCGCCAGTCTGAATCTTTATAACTACATGGCTCATTATGTAGCCAAAGTATTAAAGCAGCGCCCGAATGCTATCTTGGATTATTGGGGCGTTGCAGAATTACTGGTTGCCTATGGTCAGTATGCCAATGAGGAAAGCTATAAAAACTTTCTCGAGTGGAAATCACTGAGCAACAGCACGAAGAACAAAGTGAAAAAGCCGAAAGAATATGCGGTGCTGTTCTATACGAATGAGGATTTGAAGGAGTAGTTTAAAAGTGAAGATAAAAATAAAACCGCATGGGGATGCGGTTTTTGTGTATGGTGAAAAAATGATTAGTCTACTTTGGTGAATTCGATGGAAACACTACGTATACGTAGTGTTTCGCCTTCATGTAAGGTTAACCCTTGTCTTGCTTTACTGTAAATTTCAGAATCACCGGCTTCAGGGAATACTTTAACACGTTCTTTTCCTTCAGGAGAGGCCATGTATTCACGAAACGGCATTTCTTCACCATCAGCAGAAAGTACACTAACAGTGCCATAACCATCACCAACTGCTTTAAGGTCATAAGTACCTGGAGTTAAATCACCATTTTCTCCAACTGATAGGTTACTTGTTAGTATTTTTGTTTTGTCAGTTTCAGAATATTGAACGCTTGAAAAACTGATTGAAAGTTCACGAATCTTAATTGTTTCACCATCACGTAATGTTAATCCAAGAATTTCCTCACTGTAATTTTCAGGATCACCAGCTTCAGGGAATTTTTGAAGTCTTTCTTTTCCTTCAGTAGAGGCCATATATTCACGAAACGGCATTTCTTCACCATCAGCAGAAAGCAAACTTACAGTTCCATAGCCATCACCAATTGCCTTGATATTATAAATTCCTGGCATGATGTCTTTACCTACTGTAAGATCACCTGTCAATGTTTTTACAGCAGTATTTGTTGTCGAAGAGTTTGCATTCTGTTCTGAAGATGGCTGGCTGCTTGAAGAATTTGTTGTTGATGCAGTTTGTGAATTACAGGCAGATAAAAAAATGATAGAAAGTACCAATAACGTTATTTTTTTCATGTGAAATACTCCTTAGTTGAATATTGTGATAGTTGTTTGTAAAATCAGATATAGTATAACATAAAAATATCATAATTTTTTTCTTACTTTTAAAAAGGAGTAGTTTTTACTGAAACAATTGGCAGCATCTGTCTTTTCAGTTTTCTGTGAGATAAATTATCTAAGTATGTATTTCCCTTATATAGTAAGTTATGTTAAATTGAAATTAGTAATGTAATAGTATTTTAGGAGGAAAAAAAGTGAAAAAAGTATAGATGGTATGTTTGCTGTCAATAGTAACAATAGAATTAGCTGGGTGTGGATCAAATGGGGATACTTCAAGTGGTAAAACGTCAACAGAGCAAAAATCAGCAAAAGAATATAAAAAAATGGAAGAAGCTTTGGGAGAAAAAGGTATCGACTATGATTATTTTGAAATGAAATTTCAGTTTGATCGTGAAATAAACGAGGTCTCACAAGTAAATCTTCAACTAAAAGGGAACAGCGATGGTAAGATGAAGGACACTTTATGTTATGATGTAAGCGAAGGAAAGATAGTTTAGTCGTCATTATATAGACATGATATAAGCGGAATTGCTGAAGTGTTGGATAGTATAGGATATGATGACAAAGAAATGTTAGGATTTGCCCAGTGGTACAAGGGGAATGAATAATTATTTCTATCTAAATAAGTATAGATAAAAGTATGAGTTTTCACTCATGCTTTTTTTATTATCTGAAACAGCGGAGTGCAGGAAAATAGCTGCACATTGATTACAAAGAAAGAAAGGAGGCGGCAGAGTGGCAATTGAAAAAATATCAATAGATATAAGAAGTAACGCAAAAGAAGTGGAAAAAGAACTCGCCAAAATCAATTCTCAAATCAAAAAGCTGGAAAAAGAAAAAATAAATATTCGATTAGATACAAAGAAATTGGATGCTGCAGAAAAGAAACTAGACAAGTTGAATACAAAGCTAAGTGGACTATCCATAAAAAAAGCGATCATTGAAGTCGATACTGGAGACATCAATGAAGCTGCAAATGCACTGGGGAAACTGCACAAGAATATCCAACAACTAAGTAGTATTCAAATTCAGACAGATATCTCGATTCGTTTAAGTGATGTTGATTTAAATATGGAGAATATTGGTAGTGAATTGCAGGATCAGGGGCTTAAGCTGATTAAAAATATTACTGCAGTTATTGAAGAAGGTGCTGCAGCTCTACAAACTGCCAGCGATAAGCTGCCGGCAGATATAGATTCAATTATCCCTAAGTTGACAGCCATGGGGGCAGCTATCGTAGGAATGGGCGTGTTGGTTGGAGCAGCAGGTGCGGCAGCGACTGAGTTTCCAAAAGAGGCAAAAACTGGATTTAAAATGATTCGAGAAATCGGTAAAGTTTTAGTTGAATCTGCTGAGGTAATAGAAGAAATCTCAGGGAAACTACCATCAGATTTCGGTGAAGTCGCAGCTAAAATGACAAGCATGGGCATTGCGATTGGTGGTATGGGGTTGTTAGCAGGAATTGCTGGAGCCGCTGCAACTGAGTTTCCTAAGGAAGCAAAAACTGGATTTAAAATGATCCGAGAAATCGGTAAAGCCTTGGTTGAATCTGTTGAGGTAATAGAAGAAATCTCAGGGAGACTACCATCAGATTTCGGTGATGTTGCAGCTAAAATGACAAGCATGGGCATTGCGATTGGTGGTATGGGGTTGTTAGCAGGAATTGCTGGAGCCGCTGCAACGAAGTTTCCGAAAGAAGCGAAAGCAGGCTTTAAAACAATAAGTGAAATCAGTAAAGTGATGATCGAATCTGCAGAAGCTCTTGGTGAAGTGGCAACTAAGGTACCATCAAACTTTGGTGAAGTGGCGTCAAAAATGGCAAGTATGGGTATTGCTATCGGTGGTATGGGGTTGTTAGTAGGAATTGCTGGAAAAGCAGCAATTGAATTCCCGAAAGAAGCCAAAGAAGGATTTAGTAAGATTTTAGATATCAACATTGTTTTACAGGAAACAGCAGAAACAATGGAACAAATAGCACAAAAGATTCCGTCTAATCTAGGTGAAATGAGTTCCAGATTGGCAAGCATGGGAATTGCAATTTTAGGGATGGGCGCATTAGTGGGCATAGCTGGAAAATTAGCGACAGAGTTCCCAGAAGAAGCCAAAGAAGGTTTTAGTAAAATCTTAGATATCAATATTGTTTTACAGGAAACTGCTGAAACAATGGAACAAATAGCACAAAAGATTCCATCTAATCTAGGTGAAATGAGCTCCAGATTAGCAAGTATGGGAATTGCAATTTTAGGAATGGGCGCATTAGTAGGTATAGCCGGAAAATTAGCGACAGAGTTCCCAGAAGAAGCCAAAGAAGGTTTTAGTAAAATCTTAGATATTAACATTGTTTTACAGGAAACGGCTGAAACAATGGAACAAATAGCACAGAAAATCCCGTCAGATTTAGGAGCGATGAGTTCCAGATTGGCAAGTATGGGTATAGCAATTCTGGGAATGGGTATTTTAGTAGGCATCGCTGGAGCCTTTGCAAAGAAAGCACCGGAAGAAGCAAAAGCTGGCTTGGATATGATTCTTGATATCAATATTTTGTTGCAAGAGACAGCAGAAACAATGGGTCAAATCGCCCAGAAAATCCCGTCAGATTTAGGAGCGATGAGTTCCAGATTGGCAAGCATGGGTATAGCAATTCTGGGTATGGGAGTTTTAGTAGGAATTGCAGGAGCTTTTGCAAAGAAAGCGCCGGAAGAAGCAAAAGCCGGCTTGGATATGATTCTTGATATCAATATTTTGTTGCAAGAGGCAGCAGAAACAATGGGTCAAATCGCCCAGAAAATCCCGTCAGATTTAGGAGCGATGAGTTCCCGCCTTGCGAGCATGGGGATTGCTATTGTTGGTATGGGAGCCCTAGTAGTTATTGCCGGAGCTGTGAATAAGAAATTTTCTAAAGAAACAAAAGCCGGTCTGGCAATGATTAGTGAGGTTAATGTTTTACTATTGGATGCTGCGAATGCACTGGGGCAGATTAATAAAAAAGTACCATCAGATTTAGGTGCCATGACATCTAAGCTGGCAAGTATGGGTATAGCTATTGGAGGTATGAGTGCTCTGGTGCTAATTGTCGGTAAGTTTTCTGAGAGTAATCCTGCAGCAGCAGTTGCTGGTTTATTTGTTGTTGACGAAGTAATTGGACTGCTAATGGAATCAGCAGAAGCAATGAAACAGATTGACAAAAAAGTTCCTGGGAATATCGACAAAGTGGCATCTAAGCTGGCAAATATTGGGATTGCGATTGGCGGTATGAGTGTTTTAGTCGGAGTCGTTGGAGCTTTAGTGGCTTCTGGAATAGGTGCATTAATTGCCGGAGCAGGGCTGGCAACAGTTTATCTGGTAGCTGAAGAATTAATTCACATATCAGAGGCAATTAAAGAGATGGATCAAAATGTACCAGAAGAGATGACTGGAGTAAAAGAAAAGATTGAAGGCATTGCCGAAGCTGTAGGCTATTTCACAGCAGCCGATCTTGGCGGGGTTCTGGACTTATTAGAAAATGCAGTCGGAGCTTTAAATACCGCAGTAGCAGCTGAAGGAATCAAGAAGCTGGTAGAAGTTGGACTGGAATTAGAGAAGCTTGATGGAATCACTATACCAGAAAATGTAGAAGCGAAAATTAATGCAATTCAGGATGTTTTTGGCTATCTGAAAAAGGGTGTCGGTCTGATTGGCGAACTGAATCAATTTTTCAATGGTGGAGGAATTGATACTAAGATCGGAGACAAAGCTTCTCAGGCAATCAGTAACCTAGTTGACGTAGCGGAAGCAGCCAAGAAGCTTACTGGAGTGAATATGGATGAACTGGAAAATGTTGATGGAACAATTCAGGGAATTCAAGGTCTCTTTGGTATGTTTGAAAAGACTAAAGGCTTGAAAACTAATTTTAAAGAGTTTTTTGAGGGTGGAAACATTGGTACTGGTGTTGCCAAAGATGCGAAGAATTATGTCAAATCAATAGCGGATATCGCAACGTCATTCGAAAAATTAGAAAATGCGGAATTTAATATAAATACTGTAAAAACAAAAATTGAAGGTATTCAAAGCGTTTTTGACTTATTTTTGGAAAAAGGGAATATTGTAGATCGATTCAAGTCGTTATTTACAGGTGAAAACAGTATAGACACTGGGCTTGTAAAAACAGCCAAAGAATATGTGACTAATCTGGCGGCGATTGCGGGAGAATTGGCGAAAATTCAAGATGCGGAACTTATTTTTGGCGATGTTAAAACAAAGCTTCAAAACATTCAGGATATTGTAAAAGAATTTGCAAAAATTGATCTTAAAATGGATCTAGACAGCGACTCACTCAATGATGCAGTTACGAAAGCTGGACTTGTAAATGATCTAATCAATCATCTTGAAACGGCATTGAACTTTACATTTGATGCAGGAGCATTGGATAAATTCAAGGAAACAATGAAAAATGTAGCTATAGCCATTAAAGAAATATTGACTGCGGATTTTGTTCCTAAAGAAAATAATGGAAAAGAAATTAAAATTCCTAGTTGGAAAGCAATGAAGGCTAAAGTAGATGAAGCAATTGAAAAACTTACAGAGCTGAATCTATTGGGAACACAAATTTCAAATGCACTTCAATTTAAATTTAACGCTGACAATTTAACTGCTTTTCAAACTACTATAAAACTAATAAAAGATGTTATGCGGGAAGTTCTGACAACAAATTTTGCTCCAGAAGATTCAGATGGAAATAAACTTGAGTTTGACAATTGGGAAGAGATTAAGCAGCCTATTTTAGATGCAATCGATAAATTGACAGAGTTGAATAACCTAGGTAAACAATTAGATGAAAATTTGAACTTTGATTTTGATATCGAAAAGTTCAAAATGACATTGGGACAATTGAAAAGTGCGTATCAAATGGTTACAAATTTTGACTTGAATATGGATATGTTTGCAGATACGGGAAACAGTAATGAATCTACTGAATGGGCAGCACCTCTCTTAGGTGATAATTTACTGCCAGAAGCTAATATTCAGTCATCTAGTACAAAAGCGAATAATGAGGGTTTTAAATCAAAAGTTAGTAACACTATTAATAAAATAAAAAAAATAGTTGAACTTCAAGCTGAATTAAAAAAAATAACTGATAATGCGATTGCCCCAGAAACATTCGGAACAGCATTGAGTAATATAACCCAATGTTTAGCTTCAATTCAGGAATTTATTACAGAAGCACCGGAAATTGGAGAGCTTGATTTGATCAGTGAAGGAATTAATAAGATCAAACTTATGACTGAAGCGATTAACGGACTTTTAGAAGAGTTCAAAACTGTTGGAACAAACTATGCCACAGCACTGCTTCAAGGATTTGACAGTGTCGGTATACCAGCAGTACTTACAGTTAAACTGATTGCTTTAGCACTATTTCTTAGAGGCGGATCCGTTTCGACACAATTCTATGAAGTTGGAAAATTCTATGGGAATAAACTTCAGGAAGGTTTTAGTGAAGCCTTAAAAGAAATTTCTTCAAGATTGGGTGAGGCAGCCAACGCTGTTCAAACGAATTTAAGCGGATCTTCGACCAACACAATTTTTAGGTCAATGGGAACTACCCTTGGGAATGCATTGGTGGCAGGGTTTAAATCGGCAGTAGACGGATTGTACGTCAAAGTAGGTGCTACAAATGGAAGCGGGTCTGATATTATAAATGATATCGGTTTTGCAACTGGTGGACTAGTTCCAAGCTATTTGGCTTCCGGCGGGTTGGCGAGTATTTTCAAGAAAAGAGGAACTGATACAGTACCTGCTATGCTGACACCGGGCGAGTTTGTACAACGGAAAGCGGCAGTAAGCACCTTTGGACTTGAGTTCATGAGACGTGTGAACAACCTTGATATTCGAGGGACATTCACTGCGTTGACAGGAAGGTTCAATACTCAGGGGATGTTGACGCCAGCTGTTTCAAGTATTGTGAATAATATTAATCACACCACAAATAATGCGAATCGAGTGACGCAAAATGTAGTCGGAGGAAATCCGGATTATATGATGAAACGGGCAAGTCGGTATTTGAGATAAAAAGATAGACACATCGCTAAAGAAAATTATTAGGTGAAGTACAAATAGAAGAACAAAAAATACTTGTTAAAAATTCAATTCCTCAAATCCTTAAATTGTGATAAACTACAAATAGTTACGTTTTATAATGGTTGGAGGAGAACAAAATGAAAAAAATAGGATTATTTTTATTGGCAGTGGTCACTGTATTAAGTTTCGCAGGTTGTGGTTCGTCAGAAGATGGAGCAGCAGTATCAACGAAACAAAGTACTGAAGATAAAACTGCTAACGAAACAAAAAAGATGGAAGCCATGCAAAAAGATTTAGAAGATAAGGGAGTTGAATTTAGTTTAAGCAGTTCATATGGATATCTTTACTTTAATAGAGAAAAAAGTTTAGATTATGACTACTTTGAGATGAGATTTGTATTTAACAATGATACCGATGAAGTATACGAAGTGGAACTTGTACAAAAAGGGAATATTGATGGAAAAGAAAAAGATACTCAATATTATGATATTAGTAGTGGTAGAATAGTGGAATCTTCTGTAATTTCCGATTCGGATATATCAAATGTAGCTGAGGTTCTTGAAAGCATAGACTATTCAGATAAAGAACTATTAGAATTCGCCAAATGGTACTACGAAAACAACAAATAGGTATTCTATGAAGAACAGGAGAGAATTCAACTCTTGTTCTTTTAGTTTAACTAAAAAAATATATATTCTCTATATCAAACTTTAAAGCTGTAGATGCCTCCCTTGGAAATGCCTTGGTTGCTGTGTTCAAGTTGGCGATAAAAAGTTTGTATGTTAGGGTAAGTGCTACTAATGGAAGTGGGTCTGATATTATAAACAGTGTTGGTTTTGCAACTGGTGGACTTGTTCCAAGCTATTTGGCTTCCGGCGGGTTGGCGAGTATTTTCAGGAAAAAAGGTACGGATACTGTGCCAGCAATGCTGACACCAGGTGAATTTGTACAACGGAAAGCAGCGGTAAATACCTTTGGGCTTGATTTTATGAAGCGTGTGAATAGTCTTGATGTCCGTGGTGCATTCAATGCGCTGACAGGCAGATTTAATACCTCAGGAATGCTAACGCCTGCTGTTTCAAGTATTGTGAATAATGTCAATCACACAACAAACAATGCGAATCGGGTAACGCAAAATGTTGTGGGAGGGAATCCTGATTATATGATGAAGCGAGCAAGTCGTTATTTGAGATAAAAAGATAGACACATCAGTAAAGAAAATTATTAAGTGAAGTACAAATAGAAGAATAAAAAATACTTGTTGAAAATTCAATTCCTCAAATCTTTAAATTGTGATAAACTACAAATAGTTACGTTTTATAATGGTTGGAGGAGAACAAAATGAAAAAAATAGGATTATTTATATTGGCAATGGTCACTGTGTTAAGTTTCGCAGGTTGTGGTTCGTCAGAAGATAAAGATGGAGCAGCAGTATCAACGAAACAAAGTACTGAAGATAAAGCTGCTAACAAAACAAAAAAGATGGAAGCCATGCAGAAAGATTTGGAAGAAAAGGGAGTAAATATCACTTACTATGATGGCTATTTGAGGTTAACTAGAGAAAGAGGAATAGACTATGAGTATTTTCAAATGACATTTAAATTTGGTTCGAAGGGTCTTTTTGAAATTACACTTGAATTGAAAGGTAATATAGATGGGGAGAAGAAAGATCTTTTATATTATGAAGTTAGTAAAAGTAGAATAGTTGAATCAAATTTATATAATACGGATATCACAAAAATTGCAGAAGTCCTCGAAAGCATGGATTATTCAGATAAAGAACTCTTAGAATTTGCCCAATGGTACTATGAAAACAACAAATAAGTATTCTACGAAGAACAGGAGATAATGAGTCTCTTGTTTTTTTGTATAGTTCAAATTCCAAAATTGTATATCTTCCGTAGTTGGGGGTAATCCAGATTATATGATGAAACGAGCAAGCCGATATTTGAGGTAGTTGGGTATTGAAAAAAGATTATGAACCAGTCTATAAGATTCAGAAGTTAGTTTCTCTAAAGAATAATGTATGATAAAATACAAATAGTTGTAATTATTGTGTTTGGAGGAAATGAAATGAAAAAAATAATACTGAGCTTTTTAGTATTTGGGGCAGTAGTTAGTCTTGCAGCGTGTAATTCAAGTGAAGATAAAGCAAACATCTTATCATCAACAAAAGAAACAAGTACAATTGTAAGTACAGTTGATTCTTCTGCTAAAGAAGATGAGAAAATGAGAGAAATGGAAAGAGATCTTGAAGAAAAAGGAGTAATATTTAAGGTGTTTGGTTCTCATGGTTATCTGTATTTTAATCGGGAAAAAAGCATAGATTATGACTACTTTGAGATGAGATTTCTTTTTAGCGAAAAGACTGATAAAATTATTAGAACTATACTTGAACTGAAAGGAAATATAGATGGTGAAAAAAAAGATTTATTATACTTTGACATAAGCCAAGGAAGAATTGTTGAAGCTGCATATTCTAATACTAATATTAATGAACTGGCAGAAGTTCTTGAAAGTCTTGGTTACTCTGATAAAGAAATATTGGAATTCGCTCAATGGTATTACGATAATAACAAGTAATTGTATAAAGAACAGGAATATTATTCTCCTGTTCTTTTTCAATGACCCGAATTATATACCGTCTATTAGTTCCTAGCTATTTGGCTTCCGGCGGGTTGGCGAGTATTTTTAAGAAAAGAGGAACTGATACAGTACCTGCTATGCTGACACCGGGCGAGTTTGTACAACGAAAAGCAGCGGTAAATACCTTTGGGCTTGATTTTATGAAGCGTGTGAATAGTCTTGATGTCCGTGGCGCATTCAATGCGCTGACAGGCAGATTTAATACATCAGGAATGCTAACACATGCTGTTTCAAGTATTGTGAATAATGTCAATCACACAACAAACAATGCGAATCGGGTAACGCAAAATGTTGTGGGAGGGAATCCTGATTATATGATGAAGCGAGCAAGCCGATATTTGAGGTAGTCGGGTATTGAAAAAAGATTATGAACCAGTCTATAAGATTCAGAAGTTAGTTTTTCTAAAGAATAATTTATGATAAAATACAAATAGTTGTAATTATTGTGTTTGGAGGAAATGAAATGAAAAAAATAATACTGAGCTTTTTAGCATTTGGGTCAGTAGCTAGTCTTGCGGCGTGTAATTCAAGTGAAGATAAAACTGATATCTCATCTTCTACGAATGAAACAGCTATAACGAGTACTATTGAGAGTACAGAAGATTCTTCTTCTATAGAGGATAAGAAAATGGAAGACATGATGGCTGATTTAGAAGAAAAAGGGGTCAAAGTAGCTAGATTTAGCGATTTTTTGAAGTTAAATAGAGAAAAAGGAATAGATTATGATTATTTTGATATGACTATCATTATTGATTCTAAGAATAAAGAAATACTAGAAATTACTCTTACTCTTAAAGGAAATATAGATGGAAAAGAAAAGGATAGTTTGTATTATAGAATAAGCCAAAATAGAATTGTGGAAGCCCCTTATTCAAATACAGATATAACAGCTATGGCAGAAGTACTTGAAAGTCTAGGATATTCAGATCAGGAATTTGTAGAGTTTGCATTGTGGTACTACGAAAATAACAAATAATGGATGAAGAGCAGGAGATAATTCTCTTGTTCTTTGGAAGATATCCAAAATTGTATATCTTCCAAAGAACAAACTATGATAAACTACAAATAGTTGTGATTATTGTATTTGGAGGAAATGAAATGAAGAAAATGATGTTAACAATATTAGCTGTAGGACTAACGGTAGGACTTTCAGCTTGCGGATCGAATGGAGAAAAAACTTCAGCTTCAACAACAGAACAAAGTACAAAAGAGAGTACGGAAGATAGTTCTGCAAAAGAAGATGAGAAGATGAGAGATATGGCAGAAGACCTTGAAGAAAAAGGTGTGAGTATTGAATACAATGAATACGGGAATTTTCTAACTTTTAAGAGAGAGAAAAGTATAGACTATGATTATTTTCTAATGCGATTTGAGTTTGATGGTCAAGAAATTTTTAAAGTAGGGCTTGAGTTAAAAGGAAATATTGATGGGCAGGATAAGGAGTCATTGTATTATAGTGTTAGTAAAGGACGAATTGTTGAGCATTCCTTGGATAATACAGATATCAATGCATTAGCAGAAGTATTGGAAAGTTTGGATTACTCAGATCAAGAAATGTTAGAGTTTGCCCAATGGTATCATGGAAATAATTAGAAAATATTTTTTTTGAGAACAAGAGTCTATTTTTGATTCTTGTTCTTTATTCTTTCCAAAATTGTATTTTTAAATCTATTGTTTACAGGCACTAGCTAATATAGACTTTTTGTGTGTTTTTTTGAAGGGTGTAAGCTTATAACTATTACTTCTATTCATTTTCATCAAAAATAGTTTTCTCCAACCAAATGTTTTGTGATAAACTACAAATAGTTGTGATTATTATATTTGGAGGAGAACAAAATGAAAAAAATAGGATTATTTTTATTGGCAATGGTCACTGTATTAGGTTTTACAGGTTGTGGTTCGTCAGAAGATAAAGATGGGGCAGCAGTATCAACGAAACAAAGTACTGAAGATAAAACTGCTAACGAAACAAAAAAGATGGAAGCCATGCAAAAAGATTTAGAAGATAAGGGAGTTGAAATTAGAAGAAATACTGCTAATCAAGATATAGAATTTACTAGGGAAAAAGGGATTGACTATGATTATTTTTGGCTAGTTTTCAATTTTAGAGATGTTTCGGAAATCAGAGAGATAAGACTTCAACTCAAAGGTAGTATTGATGGAGAAAAGAAGGACACTTTGTATTACGAAGTGAAGCAAGGAAGAATGGTAGAATCTACTGTCTATAATACAGATATTGATTTATTGGCAGAGACTTTAGAAAGTATTAATTATTCTGATACGGATATGATTAAATTTGCTCTATGGTACAATAAAAGTAATTAATAGTAGCCGTCTTTTTATTTGTTATCTAACCCAATTCAAGTGGGAATAAAATGGAGGACTCATCAACGACAGTTTCTTTAGAAACGATCACTGAGGATACTTCAATTGAAGAAGAAATAAAAAAAAGAAGATGAAATGAAAAAGTTGGAAGACTCGTTAGGTGAAGAAAGTGTAGAGGTTATTTATGATCGCAGAGAACTAACCTTTACTAGGGAGAAGGGGATTGACTGTGAATATTTTAAGATGACTTTTCTATTTAGTGATAGTCCATTAGAAATTTTAGATATTGAATTACAATTAAAAAGTAATATTGTTGTTCTTGCTGAAGTTCTTGAAAGTATAGAATACTCTGATAAAGAGCTTGTTGAATTTGCTTGGTGGTATTTCGAAAACAACAAATAATTCATTAATTAAAGGCAAGAGAAAAAACATCTCTTGTTCTTTTAATATAACCCAAAATAATATATCTTCCAAGGAGAAAACTATGTTAAGCTAGACGTAGTTATTTGATTTAGGAGGAAATAAAATGAAAAAATTAGCGTTAAGTTTGTTAGTATTCGGAGTATTTTTTGGTTTATCTGGATGTGGAACAAGTACAAATGAAGGGACTAAAGAAACAGCATCTAGTTTAGTTAAAGAAAGTACGGAAGATACTGTGTCAAAAGAAGATAAGAATATGAAAAAAATGGAAGAAGATTTAGCAGATAAAGGAGTTAAGTTTGATTATTATGATGGATATTTATGGGTAACAAGAGAGAAAAGTATAGATTATGATTATTTTGAAATGATTTTTAAATTCAGTGAAGATGAAATTTTTCAAATCACTCTCGGACTGAAAGGAAATATTGATGGGAATAAGAAAGATGATTTGTACTATGAGGTAAGTCAAGGTAGAATAGTAGAATCATCTATTCGTGATACAGATATTGATGCATTGGCTGAAGTCCTTGAAAGCATAGGTTATTCAGATAAAGAACTCTTAGAATTTGCCCAATGGTACTACGAAAACAACAAATAAGTATTCTACGAAGAACAGGAGATAATGAGCCTCTTGTTTTTTTGTATAGTTCAAATTCCAAAATTGTATATCTTCCAAAGAACAAACTATGATAAACTACAAATAGTTACGTTTTATAATGGTTGGAGGAGAACAAAATGAAAAAAATAGGATTATTTTTATTGGCAATGGTCACTGTATTAGGTTTTACAGGTTGTGGTTCGTCAGAAGAGAAAGATGGAGCAGCAGTATCAACGAAACAAAGTACTGAAGATAAAACTGCTAACGAAACAAAAAAGATGGAAGCCATGCAAAAAGATTTAGAAGATAAGGGAGTTGAAATTGTCTTTGTTAATTTAGAAGATTATGGTTCTGTCCACCATATAACTTTTAGTAGAGAAAAAAGTATAGACTATGATTACTTTGAATTGGATTTAGTGTTTGACATTGAAAGTAATGAAATTTTTGATATCAGACTTTATTTGAAAGGCAATATAGATGGTGAAAAAAAGGATACTTTATATTATGAATTAAGTATGGGAAGAATTGTTGAGGATCCACATCTCAATACAGATATCAATGCATTAGCAGAAGTTTTGGAAAGTATAGACTACTCAGATCAAGAAATGTTAGAGTTTGCTCAATGGTGTTATGATAAAAAATAGTTGAATCAAATTTATATGCTACTGATATTACAAAAATTGCTAAAACCCTTGAAAGCTTAAATTTTTCAGATCAAGAAATATTGGAATTTGCCCATTGGTATTACGAAAAGAATATGTAAAATCAGAACAAGAGCCCATCCAAGCTCTTGTTTTTTTGTCGACTAAAATTGGGTAGCTTCCAATTTTTACCATAGGAACAAAAGGCTGATAAATGATTAAATTTGGTGAATTTTCCTGATTTTTCAATAAATAAAATAGCTGCTTCTTTAAGAAAGAGGGATCAGTCTTTCGATTACAAGTTCTACGACTCAAGGAGCAGATAATCCAACCGCTCAATCCATCATGTATATTTTCTCAAAGAATTTGAGGAAATACCAATAAAAATAACACAGGTTCATAAGGTTCTCCTCCAACAATCGGAAGATTAAAACCTTAAATATAATATATAAGGAGGGCGATTATGACAATACTAACGAGGAAATATATTCAGTTCAATGATCTGGTGATTGATAATTATGATATGCTGCAGTCGGCGGATTTGAGCGGCAGTTTTAAAGCGACCACGGCTGATTACAGTCATGGGCATGGAAGCTATGCTGTGTTTAAAGCGCGCCAGCATCTTTCGGCAGAGCAGTCATTAAGTATGTCATTGAAACTGGATACAAGAAAAATAAGCTGTGAACAACAGAAGTTTTATAAGGACTATATCTTTCTGAATATACTGAAACCGGGCAAGCTTTGGGCAATTGAAGGAGAACAGCTTTTATGGACAAATGCTTTCGTCAAAGATTTTAGTGAGACATATGCAGTGGAAAAGTACAGTGTCACTATTGATATTGATCTGGTTCTTTATGAAGGAATATGGCACAAAGCTGATCCGAGAAAAGTATTTTTGAAGCCGTATCAGGCCTGTAATTTTGTGGAATGTCTGGATTTCAGAGAAGAGGATGAGTGTACAGATTGCTGTGCTTCTTGCGTGAAGCCAATGAAGCAGTCCTGTGCAAAGTGTCTTTGTGAGTGTGATTTTCTGTTGGAAGAGTTTTCTCTCTGTGGTTTAAAGAAGGAAATTACCCAACACTTTTATAGTCAGTGCGGAGACAGCTACAAAATAATCTACAATTGTGAAGCCGGAAAAAAAATCTGGGGTGAAGAAAAAATGCTGGGGCATAAAATCTGTAAGTCAGACAACTGCAAAAATATTATTGCCGGGCAGTTTTACAGTCATACACTCGTAGATACCGAAAATATCATCATTACGTTGATTGGTTCAATGAAGGACCCGTTAATTACATTAAATGGAAATACGATGCAGATTTTAGGCGAGTACACTGGCAAATTAACATTGACAGCCAGCGGAGAAATCTACTATTTGGAAGATGAATGCTGCAAGGAAATGGTGATTGATATTAATAACTTGATAATTCCGGAAGGTTCAACCTTTGGCTTTACTGTTCATCAGGGAACAAACGGAATCATCGTGGAAACAAACAATTGCTGCGATATGACTTGTATTTATGTAAAAGAGGATAATGTAACAATTTAAATGAGAGAAGAAGGGCATAAACTGAGAATTGGTTTATGCTCTTCTTTGTAGCATTAGGATGAAATTAATTTAGTAAAAAAACTAGAAGGAGTTGGAATAAATGGCTGAAAACTGTTCAGCGTGTGCAAATTTGAAAGAATATGCACCGAATTTTGTTGCGAATGGAATAACAGATAAAGAATGTCAGAGTCTGCAGAAGGATACAGGATTAAATCCTAATTTATCGGTTCTTCATAATAATTGTGAGGATCTGAATGATATGCTGGCTTGTTTATTGGGCGTACCCAAAGATAAGCTGCCTGCTTTTGATGTTTGTGATTGGAAAGAATTTATGGAAATCTACATGACAAATATGGAGACATTCCAAAAAGCGATGGTTTGCAATGCATGCGGACAGTGGGCGATGATCTGGGAGCTGTTGAAGCGAATTGAAGCTCTTGAAAAAATTATTATAGATAGAGAAGGCTACGTGACTGTAACGAAAACGTACAGTCATACAGTCCCAGTTGATAAATTTATCACTACAGGCGGAGGAAATGAGATTTATTGGTCGGGATCACCAAATATGGGTGAATCCTACATTAACATTCCAGTATCAGAAATGGACATTGTTGATACAGTTGTTGCTCAGCCGCAGGTAGTTGGAAACCGGGTTCATGCAGTAACAGTAGCTATTCAGAGTTCTGTAAAGATCGGAGATAACTATCAGGTGAACTTCGATACGTATGAAATTGAAGGGATAATTGATTCACAATATCCTTATAGCGTACCGGTAACCTTTATCGTTGTTGGACGCAAAAAAGTGAAATAGTTAGTGGAAGAAGCTGAAAGGTTAAGAAGGAAGTCGCAAACAAATAGGAATACAGAATAAGTAAATCAATGTCTTTTTATATCTACAGGGTTTGGTTTGCCCAGGTTCACAATACAGAGGAACTGTATTATTAATCGCTATTTGTATCTGCGATTTTATGCATACTGATTGGCGATTACTCGAGAAAAAGCATAATGCTTAAATTATTCACTGTGAACCTTGATACAGTTACTTTATACGTCGAATAATCGTAGGTTCAAATGTGCTCATATCTACTATTCATAAAAAAAAATAAAGTAGCTATTTCTCCAGACGATTGGACAAATGGCTGCTTTCAATAAATAAGAGGAGTTGGAATAAATGGCTGATTATTGTTTAGCTTGTGAGAATTTAAAGGAGTATGCAGCAAATTTTATTATAAATGGAATAACAGGAAAAGAATGCAGTAGCCTGCAAAAAGATACAGGATTGAATCCAGATTTATCTGTTCTTCATACAAATTGTGAGGATTTAAATGATTTGAACGACTGTCTGATTGGGGCACTAGGAGATACTTTAGCTTCTTATGACGTCTGCGACTGGAAAGAGTTTATGGAGCAGCTTATGACAAATTTACTGCTGGTTAATAAGGCAATGATCTGCAGCGAATGCGGGCAGTGGGTAAAAATTCATGAATTAGAGGATTCAATTGAAAAATTATGGAAAAAAATGGCTCAAGTTGAGTCTGCACTTGATGGTTTGGCAGCTCAAAATTGGGAAGTGAATGCTCGATATAATATAGAATATTCAACACCGGGGATGAATGTTTCAATTGACAGAAGTACTGGAAATTTCGTGTTTAATTGGTCTGACTGGTTGGACGGAGCTTTCACACAACGTCTTGGAAGAGGTTCTGTTACTGGAACTGTTAACTTTGGGATGGGACAGGAAAACGGTTTGAATGCGAAGTGGCAGATTAGAAGTGTTACTATCAATACTTGCAGTTATACTTCAGATGGAATAAGTGACGTGAATACGTTTGTCATTAACTTATTTGTGAAAAACAGTGGAGAACAGCTGATTTATCAGCGCACACATAGAGCTATGACTACCTTTACTGATACTATCAACAAAACAGTTCCACTTGGATTGAACGGCGCTTTAGTTCCTGGTCAGGATAGTGGCTGGATACAATTTTTTGAAGTATTCAATGACAACGTAGCAACGACTATGGATGACCTTGCTAATGTACAGATCCAATTTGTCAATGCAAATCAGACATCTGTACCACCGTATATCTAAAACTGGAAAGTAGGTGAAAAAAATGGCAAGTATTGAAACAATGATTAACTGGATGGATCAGCGAAAAGGGAAAGTTTCCTACAGTATGGCAGCCAGACTGGGACCAAACAGCTATGACTGCAGCTCTGCTGTTTATTTTGCATTGATTGCCGGCGGTTTTCTTGCTGCCGGTACAATGGGAAATACAGATTCTCTGTTTGGTCATCTGGAAAATGCCGGTTGGCAAAGTGCGAATACGCCGCAGCGAGGAGATATTTTTATCTGGGGAATTCGCGGTGCCTCTGGTGGAGCGGCAGGGCATACAGGAATTTTTATAGATAACAGTACTATCATTCACTGCAATACAGATGGGATTACGGCGAACAATTATTCTGGCAGCCTGAGTTACAACCATAACCCGCCGGCGGTTATTTACAGGAATGCATCAGGAGCAAGCGGAACGCCTAATTTAACAACAGCTGAAGAACGGCGATCCTGGTCAATCGCACAAATCCTAAATAAAGCGGGCTATAACAAAATGGCGATTGCCGGCATCCTTGGAAATATTGATGTTGAAACAGCGTCCAGCATGAATCCGGATACTGATCAAATGGCCGGCGGACCAGCGTATGGTCTGGTGCAATGGGACGGTTCAGCATATCCTCTTGTAGGTGGAGCAACTTGGAATGGTCGTGAATACGTTCAGCGCCTGCTCAGTCATGCCGGAATCGCAGGGGATTACCGAAATGCTGAGGTTCAAACTCGGCTAATTGACTGGTGCATGTTTAATGGTCAGTGGATTGGTGCGGTAGAACCAAAATCAGTCGAAGGGTTTAAAAATGTCGGAGATGTGGAACAGGCTGCATTTGCTTTTCTGAAAAATTTTGAACGTGCAGGGACCGAGCATCAGCAAAGAAGAATCGACGCGGCCAATCGCTGGTACAGCTTTTTAATGGATTTGCCTTCCGATTTTGATGAATTGGAAAGCTTTGAAACAATGACTAATGTTGGCTCCTTGGACTTTCTGGGGATTAAGGCAGGAAAAATTTATGCGTCCGGCTGGCATTTCAGTTCGGACAAGGGAACTGAATATATTGCGTGTATCAATGCAGAAACAGATGAGGAGCTGGACAGGGTGGAAGCACCGGCGATTGATCGTCCGGATGTGAAAGAAGCCTATCCAAATGTCATTGGAGTGGAAAAATCAGGCTTTAGTGTGACCTTTGAAGTACCGAACGAAACAGCTGTGTACATTAAAGGAATACGGACAAATGGCTCGGCAACAGATGAACTGATTTTTGACAAGATTATTATTTATGAGCAGGCATTTGACATAGAAATTGATCCCTTTGCACGCGGGAATACAACGTTCTTTTTTGAAATACTGGAAGGCGGCAAGGTGATTAAGCGGGGAACAAAGATTTTAAATACTCTAAGCTGGAGCAATGAGCTGATGTATGTTCCTTCCACTCAGATTACGTTGCCTATTGAATATATCGAATGGATCAATGGACGTGAAGAAATGAAGCTGTATATTAACAATAAAGTGTTTCACGGTATCGTTACAGGATATAGTCTGGATAAAATCAATGAAACGCTGGATGTGGATCTTACTCATGTGATTTCTGAATGGGAATACAGACAGGTTTCCACGAATTTGGCGGCTAAAAACAGAACCGTCAATGATATCTACAGTACGTTGGATTTTCGTTATCCTGGCTGGAATATGAATTATCTGCAGAACACTGCGACTCGTGTCATTGATTATGTCTACAGTCGGCAGGATAAACTGGCGGGGCTCACAAAAACGTGTGAGCTGACGCCTGATTTGTTTTGGCGGGTAGGGTTTCAATTTGGCAGAGCATTGGAGATTGGGACATTTGGAGAACAGAAGCCGTATATTTTTTCCACAAAGCCAACAGGCAGACAGAACATCCGCATTCTTACTGAACCTTCGATTACCCATGATTTTGGGAATGTGATTAATGTTGTGACTGTCTATGGAGAAAAATCGGATTCCGGTATGTCCAGTATGAGTCTTCGGGAAATTTATGAGGAAGAAGGCGCTCAGGACCCGAATTTTCCAGTGTATATTTTGAGAAATACCATTAATAATGAGCGAGGGTATGACTATATCAAGTTTACCAAGCTGGCGCCTAATGATGAGATTGAATATACAGTGATTGATACCGAGAGTATCGCATTGGAATCTGGCAAAGTAATTGAGGGCTCATTTGGGTTTAATGATCTGGCTCCATTTAATACTGATGGCGAAGAAATTACTGATGAAGATCGTGCTAAAGCTGCAAAAATGGCGTATGATGCGGCAGTGAATAAACTGAAGCAATCCCGCCGTTCTTATAAAATTGAATTTGAAGTGGAGGAATTGCCCGCTGATTTAAACGTTGGGGATAGAGTCCGGCTGTTTTATGATAATCAGCAGCTGATTCTTGAAGAATGCTCAAGTTATATGAAGAAGATATTGAAAATGGATGATTGGTATTATCTGACAGGAATCAGTTATCAGATGGATCAAAGCGGCATGGAAACCAACACAGTGACGCTGGAGAAATACCTGAAAATTGACAGGGAGAGTGATCAACAATGAATATGACGTATGATAGAGCCCTCAATCAGCTGGCTGAACGTGTGGGTGATCGAACAGCTGAAAGCAGACAAAATCAGTTTCAGCGGAGAAATCAGGTGGTGGATGTTTACGGCATGGAATTTACGCGGCAGGGTGATACCAATCATCCTGCTTCTTTTTATATCTCTGTCAGTCCGGATCTGATTTATTACGAGCGATTTGAGTTCAAAATTATTATTCAGCCGTTTGCAATGCCGATTGGCGGCGGGGGTGCGACTGGTTCAACCGCTGTACAGGTGAAAGATACGGGCTTAACAGTGAATCAAAACACCATTTCACCTAATCCGCACAGTCATTCAACCGTTCCGCATAATCATTCGCTGGATGCAGGTATTTCAATGTTTACAAGCAGTGTCTCTGATTTTGAAATTTGGGTTGAGGGAATTAATTTAACTCCTTATTTTCAGGCAGTCTATCCCGAATCATGGATTGATGGGGAAGGTGTTTATCCAAGTGATGGACTGACGAATTTTGATCTTCTTAAAATAGCCGGTTATTTACCTGCCTGGCAGAGGGGAAAAATTCTTGCGACCGGCTACAAAAAAGTAGAATTGAAAGGACAGGGGGTATTTAATACGACACTTGTCAATTATTTAAAATACTCCCATGTAAACAGGTGATGGAATGAACAGGTACAAGGAAAAAGCCGGAAAGATGAAGGTCCACTTGACCGCTCATCCGAAAGATTATCAGACAATCATCCAGCTGTTTAAGGTGGAAAGTGAAGCAATTGCATATGAACAAAGGCAGAAACAGCTGTTAATGCAGCGTGAAATTGCCAGATACAGGAAGGCTGGTGAAACCAATGGAAAATAAGCACAGCACAGATGGGATTGCAGAAGATATTATCCGCAGCTTTGTGCAGATTGCCAGTGCGGAGATGCACACGAAGACATTACTGGAAAAACGGATTTCGGAATTGGAAAATGGACTTATTGCGCTTGAGAAGGAAGAAATTCTGGAGCAGCAGTTTGTCAAAATCAGTGAATTGAAAGAAGAAATTCAGGTACTTGCGACACTTCGTCGTGAGGACATGTTGTATTTATTTAATCTGTATGGGGCGGTTGGCGATAAAGAGCAGTGGTGCACAATGAAGCATTTGGGAATTGCTATGATGACGGCGTTTGAAGCTTGGCAAGTGAGTGATGAGGATGAATCGCTGCTATCCGGTTATTTAACTAAGAATAATTTGTTTATCCGTTCAGTCGCCAAATTTTTAGGTGTGGAAGTGACGGAGTGTGCTGCTTGTTTTGCAGATATTCTGAAGGAACGACCATTGATTTTAGTGTAAAAAATAAGAAGAAGCCGAAAGTTCTTGAATGAGTAGAAGGAAGAAGTTAATGATGGTAAAACCAGTAATATGTGATTTAAATTCGAAAAATCCGGTGCTGCCTGAATATTGTGAGGATAGTTACTGGGAGGTACCTGTAACCAGTTTGGCAGAAGTTAAAGAAGTCAACCGTGACCACGCATATATTTCACCGGACGAATCTATCTGGGTTCTAAATCATGAAGGAAACGGAATGATTTAGTTGAATGGAGGTGGAAGCGGAAACGGTCAGCCAACACTCATCCGAAACAATGACGGGTATATTAAGATTTCAGGAAGCGGCACACATAATGTTCAGGTAAATCTTGATCGGACGGAACTGCAAGTAGATTTAGGCATCGAAGAATTGAAAGCTGAATTTGATGAGCATCTTAGTGATTCTAGTGTGCATATAACAGATGAGAAAAAAGCAGAATGGGATCTTAAGCAGGAAAAATTGAATGCAGGAGAAAATAATATCATTTCAGGAAATATTATTTCAGCTGCCGACAGTCAGAAAGTAACTACTCACATGAATAATGAAGAAAGCCATGTAACTGCAGCGGATAAAGCAGCCTGTAATGGAAAACAGGAGGTTTTAACTGCTGGCGACTATATTATTATTGTCGATGATACGATATCCGCTAATCTTTCCTCCAAACAGGATCAGCTAGTTTCTGGCTCAATTAACGGTCAACGCCTGTTGGGCAGCAGGAATCTAACGATAGGAGGCAGGGGTTCGGAATATCTGGATAAGTCAGAGACAGTTACCTTTGAAAGTACTACCTACTTTTCAACACAGGATAAAAATATTATTAAGCAGGGACGAACAGTATTTTTTTATGTGAATTTAGTTAGTCAGCAGGCCTTCTCCTTTAGCAGAAATGCCCGCTTTAAAATCAGTGAAATTTCGAACCCTGAACTTTTTCCAGTAGTAAGAATGGCTGTAAATATAGTAACTGAAAATCTAAGTACGGTAATTTATGCCAATACAGCGGTTATTATTGAAACAAATGGAGAGATCATGTTGGTAAACACTTCTGATGTGTCGACTGGTCCGACCTACAATTTTAGAGTCGGCAATACGCACTTTATCAGTATGACGTATGTAACGGCGTAAGAGCTGAAGCTCAGCAAACAAGTTTAGAAAGGAAGAAAAAAGAATGAAGAGACCAGTAATATGTGATTCAACGAAGCAAAGCCCCGTGTTACCGGAGTTTTGTGACGAAGGCTATTGGGAAGTACCAGTCAACAAACTGTCCGATATTAAGGAAGCAAACCGAGATCATGCATATATTTTGCCAGACGAATCTGTCTGGGTTTTAAATCATGAAGGGACAGGAATGGTTCAGATAAATGCTGGGGGGAGTAGTGGGGATGCTCAGCCCACGCAGATCATAAACAAGGATGGAAACATCAAAATAATCGGGAGCGGCACATATAATGTTCAGGCGGATTTGGATATGAATACGTTGGCGACTAATTTGGGAATGAAAGAAATAAAGGATGAATTGGAAACGTTCATTGAGCATATAGAGGATCAGGCGATCCATGTGACTACAGAAGAAAAAATGATCTGGAACAATAAACAAGAGGGGCTGACTGCTGGTGAGCACATCACCATTGAAAATAATGTCATCTCTGCTGAACTGCCGCTGACAGTGATAGAAACGCTCTTTACTGAAGAGAGTGTACAAATTGCAGTAGCAGGTAATCATGAGACAGCTATTGCAGCAGCTTTTTGGCATCGTTCCAGTGGGGTGCTGACCGATAAGCGGTATGAAGGAATCTATCTGGAACAGGAGGATTACACTCAATTTAGTTTGGAGTTAGCTGATATTGATGTGCTTGAAGAATACAGTGCAGTTCTAATCAGTAAGGATTCAGCTTCGAAGCGTTATTATTCGTATCAGCTGATTCAGTCGGATTATAAGGAAGAAAATGAGAAGTCGCCTTGCTATATTCGAAATAAGCCAAGCTTTAAAACGGTAAATGGGCAGTCGCTTATTGGGACAGGAGACATTACAGCAACAGGCTCTTCCAACAGAATCACGTTGGCTAATTCACTTGACACCGATGCCGACACTGAATACAGTGCTACATTAGACGAGGTAAAATTTTCACTCGTAAAACAGGCAAATGAACAGTGGGGTGTCTTTGTCAGCAACAATGGTGTAGAGGATATTACAGTTGCCTACTACTACAATCATTTCTATGATTATGGCAGTCGTGAGCAGACAGGGGGAAACAGTCGAAACGCCCCGATTGTATTGAAATTTGAAGAAACAAGCAAGGCACTGGATACGGATTCCATATATTTGGGCTACGGATCGGCGATGCTCAGTACGTATACACATTTTATTGCAGTAATTCGCGGTGATAGGCAGACGTTGTATGAGATGACGTCAATGATGAATAAATCAGCCGGAACAGGAATCATTGCCTATATTGAAAAAATTATTTAACAGGAAAGTTGGTGTGTGATGAAATTTTTTGGTCTGACAATTGCAGAAATTGCTGCAGTTGTTGCAGTTGCAGGATCTGTCGGAGCTTGGCTGGTATGGCTTACCAGAAAAGCCTATGCTTCAATCAAAGATAATATAACTGATCCAATCAGGCGAAATCTTGACGGTTTATCTGAAGCTATCACACGTTTATCGGAAAATGTAGCAGAGGAGTCGCATTGGATTCATGAACGTCATTCTGAGGTAGTTGAACGCCTGGATAGCCATGATGGAAAAATAGGTGAGATTGAAGACACTGTGATTAAGCATGATGAACGAATCAAAACATTATTTAAAAAGGAGCGATGCAAATGAAACAGGTAACAAAAGATACGATCGCACGAACGGTCGTTTTAGTTTTAGCATTATTTAATCAAATCTTGGCAATTACAGGGAAAGGCGCGCTTGATATCATCGAAGATGATGTGTATCAGATCGTGTCTTTACTTTTTACAATTGGTTCAACTACTGCAGCATGGTGGAAGAACAACAGCTTTACTAAACCTGCCATTGAAGCAGATGGACTGCTTAAGGAGCTGAAAAAAGATGGCGAATCTTGAGACAATGATTAAATGGATGGATGATCGGAAAGGGAAAGCAACGTATTCCATGAACAGACGTTTAGGTCCGGATAGTTATGACTGTAGTTCGGCGGTTTACTTCGCTTTAGCAGCGGGCAGTTTTTTACCATCCGGCACAATGGGAAATACAGATTCATTATTTGGACATTTGGAATCAAACGGCTGGAAACAGCTCGGACTGAATTCAAAAGGAAGCTACGATGTAAAACGCGGAGATATTTTTATCTGGGGAAGTCGTGGAGCCAGCGGCGGAGCAAATGGTCACACAGGGATTTTTGTTGATTCAAATGATCAGATGATCCACTGCAATTTTGGTTATAACGGCATCACAGTCAATGATCACGATACAATCTGGAGCTATAATGGCAAACCGGCTGTTACGATCTACCGATACCCAAGAAGTGTTGAAAGTACGAATACTTCTGACTCAAAAAATACAACTACGTCAAAAATTGTGCAAAAAAACGAGAATAAAGTGTATCAGGTGAATGAATTGGCACACGTCAACGGCATTTGGCAGATTCGTTGTGATTATTTATGTCCAGTTGAATTTAACTGGACCCAGAACGGCATAGCCTGTGCAGATATTATATTAACTGATGAAAATGGGAAAATACTTGCTGATCAGGTTACAAAAAAGGGAAGTTATTTTATTATCCCTAAAAGTAATGTGAGCAGTGTGAGTCAGGCGCAAAAAGGCAGCGGCAACTATTACTGGAGCTCTATTCAATTCAAAAACGGCGGTCAGGTTTGGTTAAGTACCTGGGATAAAAAGCATTTGGTATACAGATAATGAATGAACGGAACTGTGACATAAGTATGTCTGAGATCCCTAAAGCCGAATAAACGGTGTTCCAGAAGCTGTCTCTTCGGAAATAAGTCGAACTATACTGAAAATATGAGTAGCTATTTTCGTATATTCCGACTTATTTCTTGAGACAGAACACTTCTGTCACAACCTCGTTTTTCTGTTGGAGTATTTTATACTGGTAATAGGAGTTTGTCTCACCAAACAGATACATAGAAATTTTTTGGCCAATATCATAGAATGAAAGAAAAGTATATTAAAAAGAAAAATTCTAAAAAGGCTCAAATTTTTTCAATTCAAGAACCAATTGAAAATAACCAATTTGGACATTTGAACGATTAAAATCAAATAGATTTTCTAAAAAAAGAATGTATTGAATGGTCCGCATAGAAGGTTTTTGGGGGATACTTAAATGAGAAAAATATTACGGTAAGAAATTTACGAATCGTAACGAGTTAGTAACAATGATCAACTCCTATATTGATTACTACAACAATGGTCGTTACCAGCGAAAATTACAAGTGTTGACACCAATGGAATACCACAACCAGGACTACAAAGCAGCTTAAGTTCTTGTATAAGTTTTATCTGATAAATAAGTTCAATTTATCAGATAAAACTTATACGACAGTCAAACGATAATGCGACAGTTGTTTCTTCAAATAAAGCAAAAAACTACCCTTCACAAATTAAAGAGTAGCTTTCAAAATATTTAATTATTTCACTGTCCTATTGACGGGTAGCTCACAAAAATTACTTTGACAAGCAGGTTTCTTCTTATCAAATGATAGGATATCTCTTTCAAATGAAATATTCTTAAACAAATGATGTGTTTTATTTTTTCTAAAACCATTATTTTTGGTATGATTGTGATAAAAGATACTTGTTTTATTTTGAATTTTAAGAAAAGTGTTTTTTATTGGTAAAAAAAAATATATAATAAGAATTATAAACTGGATTTTTATAAAAGGGAGATAGTATATGGATATTCAGGAATTAAGTGAAAAAGCGCAATGCATGTTATCTGAAGGCAGTTCATTTCTTTTAAGTACTATTGACAGAAACGGATTTCCGGGTATGATTGTCGTTTCGGCACCGATTATCCGACATGGGATGTACAGTCTGAAATTTTATATTGACGGTGAGGGTGAAACAGCCCAAAATGTGGAGAATAACTCAATGGGGAGTGTCTGCTGTTTTAAAGAAGAAGCGAAAGAAAGTCTGCTGCTGAAAGGACGCTTTACGATTCATGAAATTGAGGATTATAAAGTAATTGAAGATAAGCTGGCCGAATATCAAAAGGAACTGAACCATAAGTATCCAGTTATTATCTCATTTGAAACGCTAGCGGTAAAAATCCACAGCGGGAGACAAACAAGAGCCGCAGAACTTGATGAATAGAAAACCAAGACCTCATTTCGAGGTCTTTTTTTAATGTTAACGGGACTATAAAATTTTGGGTTAAACAACCCCGGTAATAACAAAGGATATAGAAAAAATCATTCAGCAAAAAGAACTGAAAAAGGCTAAGCAGGTTATTAATTGAAATAATCCTTGTTTGGATAATTATGAAAAGTTAGGCAGAAAGAGTACATTCAATTAGTCATTCATCTGCCTAGTTCTCTGCTTTATTCTTAAGCCTTGTCTGGATGTCCAGCTCCAGCTTCTTTTCAATGTCATCGTCGTGATTAAAATCAGTTCGCTTATTCTTTCACAAATAATCTGTCATGCGGATATAACTCGTTATGACATAAATGTCTAAAAGCAGCGGTGCTCCAGATAATAAACAACAGCTTCCTGAATAATCAGCTCACATTTGCTGTAAAGCTCTGACCTTTTTCAGCATAATCCACACCCCCGGCAGAACATATGGTATTTGGCTATTCTCAGGCAGATAAACAGAGTCATGCCTTCAAGGAATCGGGTGATAATTCTTGTTTGGGTGGGATAATGTAAACTTATTTGTTGTGGAAAAATTTTTTTCACTTTCCAAAAAGTATAAAATTCCCTGAATCGTAGGATAATTTCAGTCTTCAATACCCAACGCATAGATTATTTCTACAGCTTTCCACGTTTACATCTGTGAGGAATATGGATTCTAAAGATCTACTTTCAGTGCATGACAAAAGCCGTCATCTTCTTTTGGCAACTTCCCAGAATTGGCAGTACCAATGCAGGATTCCCCTCTTCAAAATGATAGAGCCATTTCAAATAATTCAGGGATCGAGCATTTTTTCAATTCAGCTTCTTGCTTCTGAGGTGCACTATTTTCCGCTTTTTGTTTACACCGATGTGATGAGGATTAAAATAGGCGAACCTGTAAAATTTGCCGAGAAAGTGCTGGGTAAAAAAAAGTAGTAGACTTTTCGCAAATCCGAAAATAAGGAATTAAAGTTTTTTTCAAATCTCCAAGTCTGTACTTTCTTTTCAGGGGTAAGGGCGATATAATAAAGAGCGTATGATTTAAAGAAAAGAGATGACAAATGGACAAAACAAGAAAATTAAATCTGGATAATCGCATTGATTATGGACTTATACTACCGGTCTTTTTACTATCATTGATCGGAATTTTATCTTTATATGTAGCGCTGACACATGACCCAAATCGACCGGAAATTTTTCCGATGCTGATGCGGCAGGGAATCTGGTATCTAATCGGAGCCGTTTCAATAGTTGTTATCATGCATTTCAATTCTAAACTTCTGTGGCGAATGACACCATTTGCTTATGGGATTGGACTTTTGATGATGCTTCTGCTGCTGAAGTTTTATGACAAAAATCTGGATGAACTGACCGGATCAAAAAACTGGATCAGTATCGGCGGGATGACTTTTCAGCCTTCGGAGCTGATGAAAATCGCTTTTGCGCTGATGCTTGCCTATGTGGTGACTATGCACAATGTGCGTTATAAAGACCGCATGCTGCAAACGGACGGCTGGCTGATTGCCAAACTGATGATGGTGACACTCCCTGTGATTGTCTTGATCCTTTTGCAAAAAGACTTTGGGACAATGCTGGTTTTCGTTGCAATTTTTGCCGGTGTTTTCTTAATGTCCGGTATATCATGGAAGATTATTTTACCGTTCTTTTTGGTCGGAATTATAGTTGGCGGAGGTGTCATTTATCTCGTAACTACAGAAATGGGAAGAGATTTATTGTATAAGGTAGGGGTTAAGTCGTATCAGTTTGAGCGAATTGACTTGTGGCTGAATCCTTTCCACAGTGATCCTACCCGCTCCTACCAGCCGGCCAGTGCCATTATTGCGATTGGGTCAGGCGGATTGTTTGGTAAAGGCTTCAACGTCAGCAACGTTTATGTTCCTGTACGGGAATCAGATATGATTTTTACAGTAATTGGTGAGAATTTCGGTTTTATTGGAAGTTGTTTCATCATTTTGTTATACTTTATATTGATTTATCGAATGATTCGTGTCTGCTTCGAAACAAATAATGAATTTTATGCGTATGTGGCAACAGGAATTATTATGATGCTTCTTTTCCACGTATTTGAGAATGTTGGCGCCAACATTGGTCTGCTTCCTTTAACAGGGATTCCTCTGCCTTTTATCAGTCAGGGCGGTTCCTCAATACTGGGAAATATGATCGGTGTGGGACTAATACTTTCGATGAAATACCAAAAGGAAGCGTCAACAGGTCTAGAATATTAAATCTGAAAGTAGGGAATAAAATGTATACTTTTTACTGGTACCCAAAATGCTCAACATGTAAAAAAGCCAAGGCTTGGCTGGATGCCTCAGGAGTAGAGTATAAAACGGTTAATATGATTGAAACACCGCCAACAGAAAAACAACTGACAGAGTGGATGAATAAAAGTCCGTTGCCTGTGAGACGATTTTTCAACACTAGCGGCGGTCACTATAGAGAGCAGGGCTTGAAGGATATCGTCAACGATTTCTCTGTGGAAGAAGCAAGCAAACGCCTGTCAAAAGACGGGATGTTAAATAAGAGACCTATTTTAGTTAAAGATGGTGAATTTATAACGAACGGGTTTAAGGAATCCGATTACGAAGGAGCTTTCAAGGCATGAGTACGGAAAGAACAGTCATTGACAATCTCTGGATTGAAAAAACACCCGAGGGATATAAAGTGGGTCTGACAAATCAGGCACAGGATGACTTGGGCAGTATCAGTTTTGTTACACTGCCAAAAGTAGGACAGCGGTTGACCAAGGGCGATGCATTTGTCGAACTGGAAGCGGAGAAATCTGTCAGTGAATTTTCAAGTCCGCTGACTGGAACTATAGTTCATATTAATGAAGGGGCTGACAAGGATCCTGCGGTACTGGATGACGTGGAAGAAAGTAATGCCTGGTTGGCTATATTTTCTGATGTGAATGAAGATTTCCGGTAAAAATCGTTGACACGTGAGAGTGATGTTGCTATAATTTCATCAATCGTTGTTTAATAAAAAGAAAGCACTGAAAAGAAGAGTACATGTCAAAAATGTTTATAGAGAGCCTTGATTTGCTGGAAAGAGGTAACAGATTTGGAATGGAAGATGGTCTTAGAGCAGAATGAGTGAGCAGATGTGAACTTATTACGGGAGTGCCCGTTACAGCACCGCAGTATGCGATGAGAAACGATAGGTTTCGGCAAGTACTGTATAAGGCGGTTACTGTGAGGTAACTGCGAATAAAGGTGGTAACACGAAAGAATCAGCTTTCGTCCTTGTATTGATAAATAAATATCAGTAGAAGGATGAGAGCTTTTTTAGTGCTTCTGATTAAGCAGGAAAGATTGATTACAAAGAGAGAAAGTTGAGTGAAAAGCATGGCTTTGATTGAGCTGCGTCATGTAAAAAAGGAATTTTCCGGGAAAGCAGGGAAAGTAACAGCAGTAGATGATGTTTCGTTGTCCATTGACAAAGGGGATATCTACGGAATTGTCGGTTACTCCGGAGCAGGGAAAAGTACGCTGGTTCGTTTGCTGAATGGGCTGGAGCTTCCGTCCCAAGGAGAAGTTGTGGTTCAGGATATGGAAATCACTTCATTGAGTTCGGCAGATTTAAGACGTTTCAGAAAGAAAATCGGGATGATCTTCCAGCATTTTAACTTGCTATGGTCACGAACGATTGTTGAAAATATCATGCTGCCTTTAGAGCTGACAGGAATTCCTAAAGCACAGCGGCTGAAAAGAGCAGAGGAGCTGTTGACATTAGTCGGACTTGAAGGACGGGGAAATGCTTATCCAAGTCAGCTGTCAGGTGGACAGAAGCAGAGAGTCGGGATTGCCAGAGCGTTGGCAAACAATCCGGAAATTCTTCTTTGTGATGAAGCAACGAGTGCGTTAGATCCTCAGACCACGGATGAAGTGCTGGATTTGCTGCTGGAGATTAACAGAGAACTGAACTTAACCATAGTGCTGATTACTCATGAAATGCATGTTATCAGAAAAATCTGTAACAGGGTTGCTGTGATGGAGCTTGGGAAAACTGTTGAAGAAGGCGAAGTATTAAATGTTTTCCGGAATCCTAAGCAGGAAGTGACGAAACGTTTTGTTCAGAGAGAACTGGACCCGGAAGATAATTTGGAGGAATTGCTTTCTGAACTGATTAGTGAAAATCCGGAAGGCTTTGTAACGACCCTCCACTTTAAAGGAGAAAATGCCAATGAACCGATAATTTCTCAGGCCATTCGCCTGTTTGATATTGATATCAATGTGGTTCATGGAAAGGTTCAGCAGACTAAAGAAGGTGCTTTTGGTTCGTTGACGGTGATGATTACCGGAGTGGATAAAGAAGTTGAAAATGCTCTGGACTTTTTCAAGGAGAAAGAAGTTGGCGTGGAGGTGATTCATCATGGATAAGGGATTCGTGGAAACGTATTTTGATTTCAGCAGGGTGAATACAGAAACGCTGCAGCAGGCATTTGTTGATACCATCTATATGACAGTCCTTTCTATGATTTGTGTACTGGTGATTGGTTTGGTTTTGGGGTTGCTGCTTTATACGGCAGGGAAAAATGAAAAGTCCTATGCCAAGTTCTTATATACCGCAGTTTCTATTATCAGCAATATTTTCCGTTCAACACCATTTATGATTTTGATGGTTTTGCTGATACCATTTACAAAAATACTGGTAGGCTCAATGCTTGGTGCAAAAGCAGCGATTCCGGCGCTGGTATTATCAGCCGCACCATTTTACGCTCGACTTGTTGAAATTGCTTTTCGTGAAGTGGATTCCGGTGTCGTTGAGGCAGCGGAAGCAATGGGTGCCAGCTACTGGCAGATTGTCAGAAAAGTGATTATTCCGGAAAGTATTCCGGCTCTGATTTCAGGTTTAACAGTAACAACTGTTTCAATGATTGGGTTTACGGCAATGGCCGGAGCGATTGGTGCCGGAGGTCTTGGTGGTTTGGCATGGCAGGAAGGATATCAACGAAATAATCTGACCGTTACTTTTGTGGCGACAGTTATTATCTTATTGATAGTATTTATTGTTCAGGGTGTCGGAGATTTTCTGGCAAAACGAACAGACAAACGATAAAAATGGGGGAATTAATTATGAAGAAAAAATTAGCAGGATTAGCGGCAATTATCACCTTAAGTTTTGGCTTGGCTGCATGCGGCAGCAATGGCAGCGGTAGTACAGACGGCTCAAACACAGCCAATAGTGAAGCAGAAAAAACAGTTTTAACGGTAGGGGCATCACCAACACCGCACGCTGAAATTTTGGAACAGGTGAAGCCGCTTTTGGAAAAAGAAGGCATTGATCTGCAGATCAAACAATTTGATGACTATATTTTACCGAACAAAGCATTGGCTGATGGGGAAATTGATGCGAACTACTTCCAGCATATTCCTTACTTCAATCTTTCTGTAGAAGAAAACGGTTATGATTTTGCGAATGCAGGCGGTATTCATCTTGAGCCAATGGGCTTATACTCTCAACGAATCAATGATATCAAAGATTTAGAAGAGGGTGCAACTGTAATTGCTTCAAATTCTGAATCTGACTGGGGTCGTGTGATCACTATTTTACAGGATGCTGATTTAGTAACAGTTAAAGATGGTGTGGACTTGGAAACAGCGACATTTGATGATATTGACAAAAATCCTAAAAATCTGAAATTTGTTTATGATGTCAATCCTGAATTATTGGCAACCACTTACCAAAATGATGAAGCGGATTTAGTGGCAATCAATGCAAACTTTGCTTACAATGCCGGACTGAATCCAGTGAATGATTCTGTCTTGCTTGAATCAGACAACTCACCATATGTGAACATTATCGCAGTCCGTTCTGAAGACAAAGACAATGAAGCCATCCAAAAACTGGTTGATGCATTGCACAGTAAAGAAATCCAAGACTGGATTCTTGAGAAATGGGACGGCTCAGTGAAACCGGTAAATGAATAATATAAAGTTAATATATTAATATAAAAAGGCAGCAAATCCGCGTTGAACAGCGATTTGTTGCCTTTTTTCTGCGTAGTGTAAATAAATATGAAAGAAAATCGATACTCAAATGGCGGTCAGAGCCTGGAAGACAGCTTTGAGGTTCTGACCGTCGTTTGCTGGTATAAGAATAAAATTGTGGGAAATAAACGCATAAAAAAAAGGAATTCTTCTTTCTGAAAGCTGTACTTTCAGGCAAGGAATCCCTTCTTTTATTTAACATCTTAAACTATCTTTTTCAGCAAGTCCTGTGTACCTTTGAAAATGTTCATTACTCATATTTCTATTAAATAAAATGCTACTCTTGACTGGAATCTTCAAGCTGATCGATGTCTTCCTGTGTGATATTAAAAGTAGCTAAAACAGAATCGTCCGGATTCATATAGTTAATTTCAATCTGCACATCTGGGATTACAGCTACAATACCATCAAATACAGGTTTCAATGCTTTAACCAATGTTGGTTTCATTGCTTCAGCATCGATCTCAAAGGGCTGCTCTTGAGCAAAGGTATAGTTATAAATAACTGTATGATCTGCTCCTTCTTCAATAGTGATCTCCCCAAACTGCTCGCCCAATTGCTCTTTTAATGAAGGAATTTGTGATTGTGCACTTTCAATCATGAGTGAAAAGAGATCATAATCGCTTGTTTTACTTTCACTTGAAGAGCTGGACGATGATGAGCTTTCTGCCAGCTGTTCGGTAGACTCAGAAGACACACTTGATTCATTGTTGCTGGATGCTTGCGTGGACGGATTCCCTGAACAGGCAGATAGACCTGTGAGAACTAACGCACCAAATAAAACCCCAATAATTTTCTTTTTCATAAAATACCCCTTTTTATTAAATAATTTTTGTATAGTGCACATTACTTAAACAATAACCAGCACCATACTGGTTAATTATACCATTTTTAATTTATAAAAAAACATCTGTTTCTACTGCATAAAGGTACAAATAAGAGAAAGAAAGCTGATCAATCAGTATGAGTATTTTGTACTGAAATAATCAGGAAATGAAAAATTTAAGCTGGCGGCTGCAAATTTTAGTTATATACTACGAAACAACAGGTATTCTCTGAAGTGTTTTATATTCAGGTAGAGAATTTCTTTATTGCAAGACTGGTGCGCTCCCCCTATACAAGACATTTTTATATTTCAATGTCCTGTATAGAGGGAGCATACCAGACTCTCAGTGACAATCTCATTTTCATTTGATTCTAAAGATTTTGTGACTGTGTTATTCATGTAAAAAGCTTTTTAATATTATTTTTTGTAAAAAAATTTTTCGAATATTTTGATATTGAGTAATATCGTTTTATGCGCATGAGTATTTCTTGGTTTTTCAACTATAAAAAGTACTGATGTGTTGACCAAATTAAAAACTAAGTTATGCTTCTAATCCAAGAAACGTGCAGCCGCATTATAGAGCCAATTAAATGCAATAGAAGGTGCAAAAAAAAGCTTTATTGCTCTAAAAAATCCATATGATTCTGTAGAAAAAGTATATCCAATGATCATCGACCAATTTAAAGAGAATGGGTCAATCTATTATGCAGGTGTCAAAAACCGTAGTCAAATATCATCAGCTTTTGTTCAATCCTTAGAAGAAATTGGTATCTATTTGCATACGTTGGATCGTGCAGCAACAGCAGGGCGAGCAATAGACATTCACTTAAAAAATCCTTACACTGGACGACCGATGACAGGATCGTCTAGCGGGACGGCAATCAATGTTCTTTTGGGAATCAATGATATTGGCATTGGTACAGATGGGGGCGGCTCAGTCCTTGCTCCGGCAATGGCGGTTAACCTGATTGGTTTTATTAGTCCGTTGTTGGATCAAGAAAATAGGAAAAGGCTTACAAGTAAAATATCGACCGATGGGATCGCCTTCCAGCCTTCTTTAGGGTTTATCACAGAAGAGTTTGATTTGCTGAAGAAGGTAGTGAACGTCATGCTGCCTGTTGAGGAGGTAAGTGAAATGAATATTGAGATTATTTATGATCCTGTAGACTTTTCAAAGAAGGAAATAGACGCTTGGGAAGGGCAGACCTCCGTCAAGGATCTATCTTTCAAATTTGATGCACGAGAACGTGTGATGCCAAAGCTAAAAGAATTACTGGCAAATTGCGATGTACTGATTAGTAAAGAGGGACCGATAGATACAGATGGGCTAGGAGATACGGTACTGGGACATTTTGATCAGCGGACGCAAGAACAGCAGCGTCAAGGAAAAAAAGGCAATTTACGTGTTGTCAATATGCTTGGTGCGACAGCGATCACTTTGCCGGCAGAAGAATTTGCTGTAGGATATCTGTTGATTTGTGAGTCAACACCAAAGAAAATCAGCAAAATGCTGCAATTTTCTGAGGAATGGTCACAGGTGAAAAATCCTTACACTCGTTACTTTTCTGACTGTAGGGAATATTATCCAAAAGAGTTTGGATAATAGTTGAGTCGTACACGATCAATCATGGAAGTATTTTTGCTATGGTTGATCGTATTTTTTTTGTGGTAATTTTTTGAAGAGAGCTTTTTAGCGAAAATTTTATGATTTTTTTCAAAAAAGTGCTGTCACCTATGGCAATCAAATAATTATCATTTTCTGTTAAGTTATTGTTTGTTATCCGAAGTTCTTATTAAGTTATAAATAGTATAATTAAGTGCTTCCTTATATTAAGAAAGTATGGAAAAATCAGGAATCTTAGTTGCAAAGACATTGCGATTCATTATCAATTAGGATAAAATGACTGAGAACGATTAAATATTTATTTTGAAAGCGGAGGGAACAATGCATGTCAATTTTGGAAATTAAAAATTTACACGTATCTATTGAAGATAAAGAGATTTTAAAAGGCGTAGACTTGACGATGAAAACAGGTGAGATTCACGCAATCATGGGACCGAATGGAACGGGTAAATCAACCTTATCAGCTGCGATTATGGGAAATCCAAACTATGAAGTTACTGAGGGTGAAGTTCTTTTAGATGGAGAAAATATTCTTGAGCTGGAAGTAGATGAGCGTGCGCGTCTGGGTCTGTTTTTAGCAATGCAGTATCCAAGCGAAATTCCTGGAATTACAAATGCTGAATTTATGCGTGCAGCGATTAATGCCAAGCGCGATGAAGACGATAAAATTTCTGTGATGGATTTTCTGAAAAAATTGGATCAGAAAATGGACTTGTTAAATATGCCGGAAGAAATGGCTGAGAGATATCTAAATGAAGGATTCTCAGGTGGCGAAAAGAAACGGAATGAAATTCTGCAGCTTTTGATGCTTGAGCCAACATTTGCCATTTTAGATGAAATTGATTCTGGTCTGGATATTGATGCATTGAAGGTCGTTGCCAAAGGTATAAATGAAATGCGCGGAGAAAATTTCGGCTCATTGATTATTACGCACTATCAGCGTCTGTTGAACTATATCACTCCGGATGTAGTTCATATTATGATGGACGGGAAAGTGGTTAAAACCGGCGATGCAGAACTGGCAAAACGTCTTGAAGCAGAAGGCTATGCTGGAATCAGTAAAGAATTAGGTATTGAATACAAAGAAGAGGAAGCTTAGGGAGGAGGACAAGATAAATGAAAGACACAAATGTAAAAACTTATCTTGACGACATCAATGCTTTTTCAGCTCAAATGGAAGAACCATCATGGATGAATGAAATCCGTCAGTCTGCTTTAGAGCAAACAGATGTACTTGAACTGCCAAAGATTGAGCGGGTGAAGTTTCATCGCTGGCCATTACTTGATGTTCAGCTGGAAGACTACATGCCTGATGCAGGCTTTGCCGTTCAATTTACAGAAATGAAAGACAATCCTGTACTGGTTCAACAAAATACTGTGACAATTTTTGAACAGCTTTCAACAGAGCTGGCAGAAAAAGGCGTTATTTTTACAGACCTGTTTACAGCTATGAAGGACTATCCGGAATTGGTGAAAGAATACTATATGACGAAAGCTGTTTTAGTGGATGAAGACAAGCTCACTGCATTCCACGCAGCCTTTATGAACAGCGGTGTCTTTTTATATGTACCAAAAAATGTTGTTATTAAAGAACCGATCGAATCAATTTTCATTCAGGATTCTACAAGTAAGCAGTCATTCTTTAAGCATGTACTGATTGTGGCAGATGAACACAGTGAAATTAATTATCTGGAACGCTTCATGACGACAGGCAAAGGCAAGGAAAAAGTATCAGCCAATATTGTGGTTGAAGTAATTGCCAAAGCAGGGGCAAAAGTAAAATATTCAGCAATGGATCAGCTGGGTGAAAATCTGACGACCTACATGAACCGCCGTGGACACATCATGCGTGATGCGTCTGTTGACTGGGCGTTGGGTGTGCTGAATGATGGCGATGTGGTGGCAGACTTTGATTCTGATCTGGTGGGTGAAGCCTCTCATTCAGAAGTAAAAGTGGTGGCAATCAGTGCCGGCAGACAAACGCAGGGAATTGACACTCGTGTAACCAATAAAGCCTCTCACTCTGTAGGACACATTTTACAGCATGGGGTTATCCGTGAACGAGGCATTCTGACCTTTAACGGGATCGGTCATATCCTTAAAGGAGCGAAGGGGGCCGATGCTCAGCAGGAAAGTCGTGTGCTTATGTTGTCTGATAAAGCACGGGGCGATGCTAATCCGATTTTGCTGATTGATGAAAATGAAGTAACGGCTGGTCACGCAGCAAGTGTGGGACGTGTCGATCCAGAAGAAATGTATTATCTGATGAGTCGCGGGCTGCCTAAAGCAGAAGCAGAACGTCTGGTTATCCGTGGATTCCTTGGCTCAGTGATTACAGCTATTCCTGTGAAGGAAGTCCAAAAAGAATTTATCGAAGTGATTGAAAGGAAGTTGAACGCATGATAAACGTGGAGAAGATTCGTCAGCAGTTTCCCATATTGTTTCAAGAAGTCAATGACGAGGCCCTTGTTTATCTGGATAATGCAGCAACAACGCAAAAACCAAAAGCTGTTTTAGAGCAGCTGACGTACTATTATGAACATGATAATGCTAACGTTCACCGGGGGGTTCATACACTGGCAGAACGGGCAACTAAAGAATATGAAGCCTCAAGAGAAAAAGTCAGAGAGCTGATTCATGCAAAAGAAACAGCTGAAATTTTGTTCACTCGTGGAACAACAACCGCTCTGAACTGGATTGCAAAAAGCTATGGAGATATGGCTGTCAATGCTGGAGATGAAATTGTTATTTCCTACATGGAGCACCATTCCAATATTATTCCCTGGCAGCAGCTGGCCGAACGAAAAGGCGCAACACTTAAATATATTGATATTACGCCGGATGGTTTTCTAGACATGGAAAGTGCTGAACGACAAATTACAGAGAAGACAAAAGTTGTTTCTGTTGCACATGTATCCAATGTTTTGGGCGTGATCAATCCGGTAAAAGAATTGGCAGAGCTTGCCCATAAGAACGGGGCTGTTATGGTCGTCGATGGTGCACAGGCTGTTCCTCATATGCCGGTTGATGTGCAGGAACTGGATGCAGATTTTTATGCATTTAGCGGACATAAAATGTGCGGACCAACTGGAATAGGTGTATTATACGGAAAACGAGCTTTGCTGGAGCAAATGGAGCCTGTTGAGTTTGGCGGCGAAATGATCGATTTCGTTAATCTCTACGACAGCACCTGGAAAGAGCTTCCTTGGAAGTTTGAAGCAGGAACACCAAATATTGGCGGGGCGATTGCTTTAGGTACAGCGGTGGATTACCTGACAGAAATTGGTCTGGAAAACATTCATCAGCATGAAGCGGAAATAGTCGCTTATGTACTGCCGAAGCTGCAGGCAATTGAAGGGTTGACGGTTTACGGACCGCAAAGCCCAGAAGAGCATACAGGTGTGATTGCTTTTAATCTGGACGGTCTGCATCCCCATGATGCGGCGACTGCGCTGGATATGGAAGGAGTGGCTGTACGTGCAGGGCATCATTGTGCACAGCCGCTGTTGAAATATTTGGATGTTCCAGCAACAGTACGTGCAAGCTTCTATCTATACAATACGAAAGCAGATGCCGATCGTTTAGTTGAAGCAATTCTTGCAACGAAGGAGTTTTTCCAATATGGCTCTATCTAAATTAGAAAATTTATATCGCCAGGTAATTCTGGATCATTCCAGTCATCCTCATCATCACGGCACGCTGGCAGATTCAAGCAAAAAAATTGAAATGAACAATCCCACCTGCGGAGATGTCATTGAGCTTCAAGTAGACATTCAGGATAATGTGATCAAAGATATCGCATTTACCGGCAGCGGCTGTTCAATCAGCACAGCCAGTGCCAGTATGATGACTGATGCAGTGATTGGAAAAACTGTGGCAGAGGCAGAAGAAATGGCAGAATACTTTTCACAGCTGGTTCAGGGGAATGAACTTCCTGAAGCAGATAAGCTAGGCGATGCACTGATTTTAAAAAATGTCAGTAAATTCCCGGCACGAATCAAATGTGCCACATTAGCATGGAAAGCATTGGAACAGGCCATTGAAAATGATGGCGAAGGAACTGCTGGACAGTTGCACTGCTGATTCGCTTTTATTGGTAATGAAGCAGACCGAAGTAGAATAAGTTCAAATAAAGAAATAGTCAGAGATGGAAAATGAAGAGAGTCTTTCTAGTGATAAAGGAGCACTTTTACTTTTGAAAGCACTGGTATTATTCAATTTTCCAACATTAGAATAAAGGGAGCGTGAAACAATGAGCGGTGTACCAGAGTTAGAAGAATATAAATTTGGGTTTCACGATGATGTGGAACCGGTCTTTAGTACAGGAAACGGACTGACAGAAGATGTAGTCAGAGAAATTTCACGTGTTAAAGGCGAACCGGACTGGATGCTGGAATTCCGTCTGAAATCATTGGAACAGTTTAATAAAATGCCAATGCAGACGTGGGGACCGGATTTGTCCGATATCGATTTCAGCAAAATAAAATATTACCAGAAACCAAGTGATCGTCCGGCAAGAGACTGGGACGATGTACCTGAAAAAATTAAAGAAACCTTTGAGCGAATCGGGATTCCGGAAGCAGAGCGTGCGTATTTAGCCGGCGCTTCCGCGCAGTATGAATCAGAAGTGGTTTACCACAACATGAAAGAAGAATTCCAAAAGCTGGGAATCATCTTTACAGATACAGATTCTGCATTGAAAGAGTATCCAGAGCTGTTCAAAGAATACTTTGGCAAACTTGTACCGCCGACAGACAACAAGCTGGCGGCATTGAATTCAGCAGTTTGGTCTGGCGGAACATTTATCTATGTACCAAAAGGGGTACGTGTAGATGTGCCGTTGCAAACCTATTTCCGTATTAACGCAGAAAATACTGGTCAGTTTGAACGGACACTGATTATTGTTGATGAAGGTGCCAGTGTTCACTACGTGGAAGGCTGTACCGCACCAACCTATTCAAGCAACAGTCTGCATGCGGCGATTGTTGAAATTTTTACCAGAAAAGATGCATACACGCGTTACACAACGATCCAAAACTGGTCAGATAACGTGTACAATCTGGTAACAAAACGTGCCAAAGCTTACGAAGGAGCAACTGTTGAATGGATTGACGGCAACCTCGGAGCCAAAGCAACGATGAAATATCCAAGTGTGTATCTGGATGGAAAAGGAGCGCGCGGGACGATGCTTTCAATTGCCTTCGCCGGAGCCAACCAAATTCAGGACACAGGAGCGAAAATGATTCACAATGCACCAAATACATCTAGCTCGATTGTATCAAAATCAATTGCCAAAGATGGCGGTGAAGTGAACTATCGCGGACAGGTAACCTTCGGCAAAGAAAGTGCCGGCTCTATCTCTCACATCGAATGTGATACGATTATCATGGATGATCAATCAAAATCCGATACAATTCCGTTCAACGAGATTCATAACAGCCAGGTCGCTTTGGAACACGAAGCCAAGGTTTCAAAAATCTCAGAAGAACAGCTGTATTACCTGATGAGCCGCGGCTTAACCGAAGTCGAAGCCACGGAAATGATCGTCATGGGCTTCGTCGAACCATTTACAAAAGAACTGCCGATGGAATATGCGGTGGAATTGAACAGACTGATCTCGTATGAGATGGAAGGGAGCGTCGGCTAGACCTACGCTTTAAGCTAGAAATGTTGATTTCATAGCATTTCTAGCTTCTTTTTTTATCTATTGTTACACAGTGAATACGGTTTTGAATACGATTCATTTTAAAAGTTAACATAATTTGCGAATTGTTCACCAGTTTCTTTAATCTTGTTTGGTGTTACATGGGTATAGATGTTCATTGTGGTTTTTATGTCTTTATGACCTAATCGTTCTTGAACATCTTTTGGTGTTGCACCACTTTCAAACAATAGACTTGCATGTGTATGACGAAAACCATGCAACGTAATTTTTGGTAAGTTGTATTTTTCAAGAATATTATAGAGCCAATCATTTGGTGCTTGAGGATAGTACAATTCATTAAATTTATTGGTAAAAAGATATTGCTGTTCTGAAGAAGTATTATAGCCAAATTTTAAATACCACTCCATTTGATTACTACGCCATTGTTGTAGCAGCTTAATAGTGATCCTATCCAATGCGATAGTACGTGTAGAACTCTCTGTTTTTGGTGTTTGAATGATTATTCGACCATGCTCATCAACAGCTAAAGTTTTTCCAACTTTTAATTGTTGATTAAAAAAATCTATGTCTTCCCATTGAAGAGATAGAACTTCCGATTTTCGTAAGCCAGTAAAGGCAAGGATACGAAAGAAAGCCTGAAGTTTTAATCCAGTACGCCCATCATTTTTCACGTGTTCTTCTAGACAACTGAAAAAAAGTTCAAGTTGTTCTTTGGTGTAAAAATTGGGAAATGTATCTTCTTCTTTTTTTCGTGGAAGCAGCGTTTTTCTCATGGGATTATCTGCTAAAATTTCTAGCTGGACACCAAATTGTAAAACTTGTGCAGTCACTTTACGAAAATACGCATATTGTTTATACTTCTCATGCCATTTATTTACTATTTTTTGGCATTGTACGACAGAAATTTTATTTACTTCAATGTCGCCCAAATATTTTAGCACGTACTGTTCAATAAAACGTCTATTTGTAGCTACAGTGGACTTCTTAACTCGTAGCCGATGATTTTCAAGCCACAAGTCGTACAGCTCTTTAAACGTCATTATTTTGTTCTGCTGATGCTGTCCATTCTGATAATCTACTAACAATTGGTTTAGTGCCAATTGTGCTTCTTTCTTTGTTTTAAAGCCCCGCCGTGTTGTACGGATTTCTTTTCCAAATTCATTAACGCCTAAATAAGCTTGGTATGACCACCAGGTAGAGCCATTCTTTTTTGTATATTGACTAAATTTTGCCATATTGATTTCCTCCAATAGTTAATTGAGGAGCTATCTTAGAAATCAATTTAATTTTGGTATTCCATCTCATCAAGAATATCTTTTATTTCCCTGATTAGATCCCTTCTGTTTTGAATTAGTTCATATACATAACCTTGCTTTTCTTTGGGAATACTTGAAATATGTGAATTTTTTTTATTGCTCTCTTTTGAATCCGAAGTATCTAATGTGGAATCAATTTTATAGTTGTATGATTTTTTTCCGTCAGATAGGTAGCTATGCTCGTCTAATGATTGATCGTCTATATATGAAATAGACAACCTGATCCCTAATTCATGTAATTTATTTTCACATTCAAGCAATGCAGCCATCTTTTCGTTTAAAATTTGGTGAAACTCTTTTCCATAAAGTAAGTAAGCTATTGACACATTCCCAATATTGGCTATTTGATGCAGTCTAAATTGGTTAGGTAGATTATCGCCTCTTTCCCAATTTCCAACAGCACCACCCGAAGCATTCTTATCTATTTTTTCTCCAAAAGCCCTCATAGATAATTTCAAATTATTCCTAATTTTCTTTATTCGTAGCCCAACTTCTTTGTTTTTAATATTGGTGTTCATAAATACCTCCTAGCTATGTATTTGTATTCTTTAAGATGATTATAACATGAATAGATATTTTTGTGCAGAAAAATAATTTTTTTTCTGTTGACAAATAATGAATGAACGTTTATGCTTGCTTTGTGCAGAAAAAAAACAAAAAAACTGCACTAGAGGAGCTATCTATAAATCAAGGAGGAAGAGAGTATGGCAAATATTAATGTTTTATTATCTGAAGAACAAGCAGAGGATTTTCGCAAAGAAATTTATTCACTAGTTTTAGAAAGTGCAGAAAAAGCAAGAAGAGATGCAAGTTTGGATAAAGATTTCTTGAATCAATTTGAAGCAGCTAGTTATCTCGGTGTAAGTCAGAATACTTTAAAAGACTATTCCAATAGGTTCGGATTGCCAGTAACTGTCATGGGTTCAAGAAAGTTCTATTCTAAAACCGCTATTCGTGAATTTATGCTTTCAAAACAAAAGAAGATAGCAAATTAGGAGGAAAAATCTATGAAAATCAGACTGAAGATAACAAAGGACTTAGTGCAATATTCTTGGCAGAATCCACTAAGTCCAGTTGGAAAAATAGAGTAATATAGCTCTATTTCCCTTTCAGTATAACATGAGAAAGGAATAAACTGAATGATGAAAAAACAAGGTCAACGCATTATAAGTAATTTTTCAAGTGGCAAATTTACTCAAATTGCTAATGCAGCAGTTCAAGACGAAACTTTATCATGGAAAGCAAGAGGGATTCTTTGCTATTTAGCTAGTTTACCAAGTGATTGGATTATTTTTAAGGAGGAAATTGCACGTCATTCAACAGATGGATATGCAGCTTTTAATACTGGCTGGAAAGAGTTGATTCATGGAGGATATGTATATGGACAACAACAACGCTTTTCAAATGGAAAATTTGATGGTTATACATGGCTAGTTAGCGATATACCGAGGTTTTCACCGAATGTCGATTTTCCGCAATCGGATAATCCGAGTTCGATTTTCCCGATTGCGGAAAACCCGAGTGTGGATAATCACCAGCTACAAATAAACACTAATACAAATACTTACTTAACAAATAATAATGATACATCTAATGATACTTCTAAAGAGATTAGTATAGACTATTCTGATTTGTTCGTTAACAATTTTAACAGAGAATTTATTACAAAGAAGACAATTGAGAAGCTAAATCTTTTTGGAGATGTGAGATTTTCTAAAGAATTAATTGACATCATCTTCCAAACAAAATACCAAGTTGAGAATTACAGAGAAAACGAAAATCGAAAATTAGGTATATCTGCTAAAGAAAAAGGACTAGGTACTTTTAAACTAGATGGGGATGCCTTCTCAATACTTTTAGAAGAAAAAGTAAACGAGTTTATTTTACAAAATAAACTAAAAAATGCGAAAGACCAGAAAATCAACAATTTGAAAAGCTATTTCAGAGTGGTTATGCGTACGTTTTGGGAAAACTGTTTACTAAATGATGATTTTTATGGTGTTGATATTATTTATGAAGATTGGGAATACAAGGATTTCTTGTATGATTGCAAATTTGATTCTAAAGAAGCACGCCACAATTTTATTTATGGGAAAGAGCGTACACATTATAACGGACAATCATTTTCAGATTTTTTGAAAGAGCAAAAAATGAAAGTAAAATGAATTGTTGCTTAAAAACAATTTTAAGGGGTGTTTATCTCTGATTTGATAAATTATACTGATTTTAGTTTAAAACACCTGTAATATACCTTAAAATCGTTTTTATCATATGAGTAATGTTTTAAAGTCTGAATAATTTCAATGGGTCACCATTTTTAAATGAAATGAGAGATGTAGGTGAAAAAAGAGATTCGAGTACACCCTAAATTTAAAATTGTGCGAGGTGTCTATTTAACTGGAGTTGGTCAAGAAAAAGGGAGCTACTATTTCAAGATCCCAGTCAATCACGAAGACTTTAACAAAATTGAAAGAGGTTCTGTCTGTTTATCTTTTTATCAAGGGGAGGAATTTGTTACAGCTCTTCCAGCCATCATCCGAACAGATGCCATATTAACTGGTCACTATCCTGTTCAAGCTGCATTAAAGCAGGAAATAAATAGGAGTTATCCTTTGTTGCCAATTCTCTCTGTCCTTGATTCTTTTGATGAAATTAAATTCCAAAATATCTTAAATGCATGGAAAATGTATGAGAAGGAATTACGGAAACTCTCTAGCCAAATAATAGCAAAAGAGAATAGAAATGAGGATGAAAAAAATGAACACAGAAGTAAAACAAATTTCGTATAAATTAGAAGATTTAAATACAAGTATTTCTCTTGTTTTGAATTATCTGGAATGTGTAAACTTAGAATTACCGAAAGAAAAGAGTGTAAAAGAATTACCATTAATTTTACAGGGATTGAGGATGAATGGCTTGGAAAATGTGATAGACAATTTGGAAATTATTGGGAAAAGGCTCACTCAATATTCGAGTGAATTATTGGATCTTACTGAAGCTGAAACAATTCAATAATGCAAAAGAATGCCTACGTGTATTTAAGCAAAGTATGTCTATTTTGCTTTATCTCTAGTATGCAAAAAAGAACTAAATAAATTAGCCATAGAATTGCTTTTTAGTGGTGGAATCTAAAAATAGGTATGCTAAGGTATGTTTGAAGAAAAGAGCATAAGGGAAACTGTCCCCACAAGTTGTGTGGAGTTGATTGTATCAACGTTTCCAAAACCGTCAAATTTTCTCGCTCCGCTTACTTTAGCATACTATAGCTGCATACCAGAGCATACCTTTCTGCATACTTAAGCATACTAGAATGAACAATATAGATGTATTAACAATTATAGAAATATGTTTTTTGAGAAACAGCTAAAATAATGGAAATTCTCTATAACAAATTTTTTGATATAGAGAATTTTATCGTATGTTACAATAAAAAAAATGAGAAAAGGTGATTGAGATGTCGACACAAAAAACAACTATTCAAATTTTTTTGGATGAAGAATTAATAAAGGAAGCAGAAAATATTTTTCAAAAATTGGGGTTGGGTGTGGAAAGTGCTATCCAGTTATTTTTAGAACAAGCTGTTTGGGATCAAGCGATTCCATTTGAAATATTAAAAGGTGATAAATAAATTTTTAGGGGTTAAATATAACTACAAATAAACTTGCTATCGTCATCAATTATAGAAAATTTATTTGTATTTTTTAAACCGTTAGTTTCTCTAATCTGTTAGTCGCTATTTTAAAAATAATTGAAATTTGATAAAACTTAATTGTTTAGTAAAATTAACAAAAAAAAATAAAGCATGATATACTTTATTTAAGAATTTGATTAGAAAGGAGTCAATTATGACCTCCATTAAAGCATTGTTAGGAAATAAACAAAAAACGTTAATAGCAAAGTTAGAAGCAGATTTAAATCATCCTACTTCCAAAGGTGATAACAGTGAAGAAGCATGGATTAATTTTTTTAGAAGTTTTCTACCAAGTAAATACGCTGTTGATAAAGGATTCATCTTTGACTCCACTGGAAATATGAGTGAACAAATTGATGTTATTATCTATGATTCTCTTTATACTCCACTAATTTTTGAAACAGAAGCGGGCGAAAAATTCATCACTTCAGAAAGTGTATATGCGATATTTGAAGTTAAACAAGAAATTAATAGGAGTTACTTAGAATATGCTCATAAAAAAATAATGTCTGTTAGAACTCTATATAGAAGTTCTAGATCAATGATTGTTGCTGGAAAACAAGTACCTGCACGAGGATTAACAAAAATTTTAGGAGGAATTCTTTCTTCTAGAACTGTTGCAATAGACACTCTCAAAACAAACTTGTCTGAGTTTTCTTCAATTGATTTGGGCTGTGCAATTAACCATTTCTCATTTCTTACTATTAAAAATGAAGATAATAAAACTATTGATGTAATAAAATCAAGTGCTGATGAAACTGTACTATCCTTCTTTTTTATTATACTTGATGAATTGTATAAGCTAGGTACTAGTCCCGCTGTTGATATAAGAGATTACGCTGACTTTTCATTAGATAGCATCCAATTGAAAAGAGAGGTTTAATATTATGGGAAATTATAAATACTTTACAGATTTACTTTCCAATATTGAACCTAGTAAGACAACTAAATCATATGTTAGTAGTATACAAAAGAACCTAAGAGAGTACTTAAATAGGCATGAAAAATATAAATCGAAACACTTAGATACTTTTATTTCTGGATCATATGCAAAACAAACTTCAATACGCCCCACTTTAAATGAAGAAAAACAAGATGTGGATATTGTAGTGGTAACAAATTATAAAAAAGATACACCTCCAATTCAAATTTTGAATGAGTTAAAAGAAGTTTTAAGTAATAATAGTAAATACAAAAAAGTTAGACTACAATCTAAGTCTGTCGGAGTTGAAATGGCTAATTATCATATTGATGTTGTTCCTGTAATTATCGAAGACAATCAATTCTACATTGGAGACTCGGAAAAAGATGTTTGGATTTTAACTAATCCCAAAGAACATATTTCTTGGTCAGCAAAAACAAACTTGAAGAATGAGGATAAATTCAAGCCTTTAGTTAAAATTTTCAAGTGGTGGAGAAAACAAAGGAAAACAGAAAATTTGAAACTGCCAAAAGGAATTCTATTAGAGAAAATAATTGCTGACAATATTGGTGATCCCAAATATGATATAGAAAATTTATTAGTAACAACTATGAATAACATTATAGCTAACTACCAAGCAGAATATATAGATAAAGGCTTAATTCCATCAGTATACGATCCTGCTCTACAGGAAAATGATTTACTTAAAGAATATACATTAGCTGATTTTTCAAAATTTTTAGAAATAATTCAACAAGATTTAGTAACCGTAAAAAGCAACCAATTTTCTATTGAATCATGGAACCAAGTATTGGGGCCTAGTCCTTCAAAAAGTTTAGAGGAAATTCAAGAGGACTACTCACTATCTATTAAAATAGAAATGGATAAAATTTTAGATCAAGTGATTGATAAATCAATTCGACTTAGTACAGAAATCAAAGAGTATACGAATAAAAAAATAGAAGTAGAAAAGAGAGAAAGGAGTATTCAAGAAAAAGAAGATGAAGTGAAATATAATATCTATATAGGCTTCCTTCAAGATGCTCATAGAAGTCTTTCTGACACCATAATAAAAGGATTAGGAAGAGAATATTGGCTGAATATTATTAAAACTCTAAATTCTATTAACGAAAAAAGAAACCGTGTTTTTCAAGGGTATGAGCACAGTTACTTGGCAACAATCTATAAAGCACTTGAACTGGATTTAGAATACTATAACTCCTTGTGTTCTATGGTAGAAGATAATTTCTTTCTTTCAATCTATGAAGTGAAATATGTTATCGAAAATACTTTTTATAGAACGACACTAAAAGAGGCGTTAAAAGTTAGTATAAAAGAAGGGGATTACTCTGACACTATGGAATCATTCAGAGAAGCACTAAAGTTACTTGAAGAAAATTCATAAGTAAATCAAAAATATAATTAATTCTTACCAAAGGAGGTATGATGAATATATGGTTAATAAAGGCTATAAGGATGTAACTGGTCAGCGGTTCGGTAAACTTATTGCTGTTGAACGGCTTAACAAAAAGAAACGCTCTACTTATTTTTGGAAATGTAGGTGTGATTGTGGAAATTTTTGTGAAGTACCCTTAAACTATCTTACACAAGGTAATACCAGCAGCTGTGGTTGTTTAAGAACTCCTGATTTTAAAGGTAAAGTCATTGGGCGTTTAACTGTTTTAAATATTCATTCAAAAGGGAAGTCCATTCTTTGGAGTTGTCAATGTAGTTGTGGCAATATGACTACTGCTACTACGGCGGAGTTGAAAATTCAAAAAAAGAAAAGTTGTGGGTGCTTAGAAGCAGAAAATAAGAAGGCAATTGCTGGACACAATTTTTTAGACTTAACGAACCTTAAATTTGGTAAACTACTAGTTTTGAAACGATCAGATAAGAATAAAGAAAAAGGTTTAGCCTTTTGGGATTGTATTTGTGATTGTGGAGAAAATACTGTTGTAGAAAGTAGCCATTTGACGAATGGTCATACGAAAAGTTGTGGCTGTCTACTAGATTTAGCCAGAGAACAGTTTAAGACCATAGCTATGGAGCCAGAGATTATAGAAAAAAGAAAAAAGACTTTTAAAGAGAATGATGGTATTGAAAATGGCACACGATTATGTGCATTAGCAAAAACAGAGCCACCTAAGACTAACACTAGTGGCTACCCTGGCGTCTCATATGCTAAAAGAGAGAGAAAATGGCGAGCTTATATTACGCTAAAAGGAAAACAACAGTCACTTGGTTACTACAATACAAAAGAAGAAGCGATTGAGGCTAGGCAAAAAGGAGAAGAACTATACCATATACCTATACTTAATAAATATACGAAAAAATGAGATAGTTTCACTATCTTGGATTTGAAAAATCAAATTGTAAAAATAGACCTACTAAAATTCAATATAGTAGGCTTTAGAATGCAAATAAAATCGATTTAATAGAATGGTATTAAATACTATTACGTTGTTTTGATCATGATGTAATTTACTCAATTAAATTTACGGAGGTAATAATGAATAAAATAATGCATATATCTGAGTTTTTGGACTTTACTATGAAATATCCTGAAACGGTTTTCTATCGGGGAGAGAGCATGGATTATGGTGAAACAGCTTGTACTGCAATGGCTATACGTGATGCTTTAAATTATGATATGTATTCAAGTAGAATTGATTTTTTTGATAGAAAGATACGAGAAAATGCCTTGTTTGACAAACCAGACTTGCTTCTTCCTTATGCTCAACATAGCGGTCTTGCAACGAAACTTTTAGATATAACTTCAAATGCACTTGTTGCGTTATATTTTGCCTGTCAAAAAGCAAATGATACTTCAGATGGCTATGTTTATGTATTTGATGATTATGCGGATGCAACTGAAATCTTTGAGAAATATCCACGTTTTGACTTAGAGAATGAATTGTTAAAACATGTGAATATGTTAAGCGATCAATTAATGTTACATAGTTCCCAAATATCGTCTAAGAAAGAAGATCATGTTAATGAGCAAAATTACCTTTCAATCGAACATGATGAGCTTAATTCTTTTGGCAAATGCATTGAGCGATATCGACAGAAGTATTTGTGTGGTGGGCACTCTAAGCATTCTATTGGAAGAGGTATTTCTAAAGAAGATAGCTCATTTGTAGAAAAAAAAGAAAAACTCAATTCTCTGATTTGTGGGATAAAAAGTTGGATAATTAAGATAGTCTCAGGTAAGGAAGAAATGGCTACTATGTTGTTGCCAACCGATTATACAGAAAATACTCCTGCTATTGATTTCGTGCACCCATACAAGGAAAAACGATATAGTTATTATAATGAACAATACAGAGAATTTGATCTTGAGGTAAGGGAATATTTAATATCGTTGGAGTGTTTAATTGCCTTTTTATACGATAGAAGTGCAGTGGGGAATTTAGCAAGCATAATTCAATTGGATAATTTGAAAATGGATTTCCTGCCAAATTTATTATATCGTCCAGTAATGACGTTCAAAAGAGGATTGAGTCAGGAAAGTGCGTTCTTCTCACAAACATTATTTGACAAGCACGAGCTCAACCTAATAAATGATGTGGACACAATGAAACCACATCAAATGACACCAAGACAATTGCTGAAATGTCAGGCAAATTATACTAAAAAAATTGTTATCGACGGTAATTCAAAAGAGACTATATTAGCTGAGCTTGATAAGATTGGTGTGAATAAGGCAACTATGTTCGGGGATGCCGATAGCATTGCGTCATATATAATGAGCACCTTCAATAATAAATCTAGTAATGGCAGTGTCTGATTGCTGCAAAATAATGAATAGATAAACTCATATTTATTAGAAAAGCAAAACTACTCCAAATGATTTTCTGATCTGGAAAGTACATTTTATAAAACATCTAATAAAGAAAAATGACAAAGTTAATTCGTCTCAGTCTGAGACCTACTAAAATTCAATGTAGTAGATATATTTTATAGTTTTTCTTTAGACCTAAGTTCACTGATCTGTTTATCCATTGTTTCTAAAAGGTGCTTAAAATCTGTGTAGAAAACATTGAATAATTTTGAATAGGCATAGTATTGTTTTGCAAGCTTTTGTTTATTTACTGGTCTATCTTTATCAGAAAAATAGTTTTCTAGGAGATTTAGAGGTTCATTCCAAGAAATTAATTGTTCAAAAGTATCGCTTAAAAGATAGATGTCTTGGTGGGAAATTATTTTAACAGGTTGCTTATTCTTTGTTAATATTTTTTTATCCATTAGTTTAATACCTCCGACTTTCAAAGTATTCGTTAAAAATAGAGATTATAGCTATTATAAACTTTTTTAAAGTGTGATTCAAGCTAAATTGATTTTTAAAACTCATAAATATCGAATTGTGTGCTGTAAAATTGCATATAAGGAGGTAGAACGATGAATGAGACTGAGTTAAAAGATTTTTTAGCAAACAAATTAAGCTATTTTAGATCTAGAAAAAATGTTAGTGCTAGAGAAATGAGTTTGGCAATCGGACAAAGTGATAATTATATTAATTCAATTGAAAATAAGCGTGTTACTCCTTCTATTCAAATGCTATATATTATTTGTGAGTATTTAGAAATTTCAGTAGAAGAATTCTTAAGAGAAACAAGATCGAAAGAGTTTTATCTAAAAGAGATAAATAAAGAGTTATCTGATCTTGAAAGTGAGCAGTTAGAATACATTTTAGGAATGTTAAAAAATTTATAGATTGTAAATTGATTTTTGAGAATGAAGCTCTCAAAGTAGTATTGATGGTGGGAAAAACAAAATTGTTTTTTCATTTTTTAGTTTTCTCTTTTTGACTGTTATGTTAATCTGATGATAATAGATTTTATTGTATTGGTCACAGTGATTACTTCAAGAAGGAGGATACTATGAAGGAATTTCTAAAAAGGACACCTAAGATGGAGAGTGCACTTAGTTTAGAAGAGCGATCAAAATTGCTTAATAAACTAAGTGATGAACAAATAATTTATCTTAATAGTCTAAAAAGGTACAAAATACTTGAGCATTTTGAAACGCAGAATTATTTTAAAGACTGTGAATGGGAATTTGTAGAGTATAAAGAAAATCCATATTACAAAATTCCTGAAATTGATATAAAAAAGAAATTGTTTTGCATTTGTGGAAGAGAATTAAAATATCAATTTATAGTTAAATCTAAAAAAACAGAGCAATTACTTTCTTTAGGAATCAATCATTTCAGTGAACACATTGGAATAGATGAACGTGTAGGAAAAGAAATTTATTATCACGTAAATATTATAAACCTTAGAGTTGATGAAGTGCTTTTGAAACTATCAAAGGATAAGGAATTTCCTGAGTCTCTATATCAATCTTATATGAGACTTGATAAAAACATAAGGAATAAAAAATTAGTAGACAGATTACTAAATTTTAGAAGGCTAAAGTTACCACTCTTAATTGCTGATGAAGAGGAAATATCAAAAGTTTTAAAAAGAGAAGAGAGAAAAAGAAATGTAGAATTATCCAAGAGAGCACTAACTCAAATTAGCCCGTCTAGCTCTAATAAAAAGAAAGTTGAAAAAAATGACTCCAATAAAAAAGTTGATCCAACTAAGCTATCAGCTGAAGAGTTAAAAGTTTATAAGGAACTTTTGAAAATAAAGAGGAAAGAAAAAAGTAGAAAAGCAAAATTACAAAATGAGTATAAGAAAGAAGATAGTAAAGTTAGTATTTTGAATAAGGAACTGTCAAATCAAGATTATTCAGATCTTTCATCCTTAAAGATTCAATTAGAGAAGTTTGTAAGTCTTAATGAGATAGAAGTAGATGTAAAAATATTTAATAATAGTAATGCAAGAAGAACTATTTTTGAGTTGGAAAAAATATTAGAAAAAGAAGTTCCTTCTTTTTTCTATAGATATTCAAAACATGAATCTATAGAAAGAAAATTGGCTTATACTGTGATTGAAATTGGAAAGGGGAAAGCTTACGTAAACGATTACGATAATTTGCTAAAAACGAAAGAAGAGCTTTTAAGAAAAGCAATAAAAACAGTAAAAGCAGCTAGAGCATCACTAAATGACATCGAAGAGTATCAGTTTGAAAAAAGAATAAAGAGATTAGATTCTGTTTTGCGAAATACTAAAAAAGGTGTATTCAAAAATTATTACCAGATAGAAGGGTTAGCAGAACAAGTAGAGTTTTTAAAAAGTCAATTAAATAGACCGACTATTAAGGCTTTTTTTAAAATTGAAAGATGACTTAATTTTCTTAAATATGAAAACGATTGTATACTTTTAGCAAATATCTTAATTTCGTAATTAATTTCTAAGATAGCTCCTCAATTTTTTGAATACGGTTTTGAATACGAATAGTGTGAAATTCAGTGATAGTATATGCTTTTATAACTCTATCAAAAACTATTAATACCACGATTTTACTACTTTTTGAAAGGCAATAACCACTTGAAAATCAAGTGGAAGGGTCTGTTGGATAATAACAATATAGAAGCTAGGAACGCTGTTATATAGGCATTCCTAGCTTTTTTTGATGTCTGAAAATAAAAGTAGAACCAATATTAACACCAATGGGCATTTTAGAACCAATCTTTTTCTGTTTTGATGAATTATACAAACTTTTAAAGCTGACATATCTTTTTGAAATGGAGGAATCAATTCTGATTCATTGACATCTATATAAATAGTTGCTAATATAAGAACGATCATTCTATAATAAAAAAAGGGGGACTGAGTCAATGGCAAGAACAAAAGAATTCAATGAATCAGTTGTGTTGGATAAAGCAATGCTGACCTTCTGGGAACAAGGGTACGAAAAGACGTCTATGCAGGATTTAGTCGATAACATGGGGATTCATCGCCGGAGTATTTATGATACGTTCGGGGATAAGCATGCGCTCTTTATGAAGGCTCTTGACCAATACGAAACTGAGTTAGAGCAAGAAATTTCCCAACGTTTAAAGCCGACAATGTCAACAAAAGAAAAGCTTGAGGAATTATTTTCAATTGTTATACAAGAAAATTCTGATCATCCAAAAGGTTGTTTGATTGTTAATACAGCTACTGAGCTAGCTTTACTGGATTCGGAAGTGACAGAAAAGGTTCAGGGTGCATTTTCTAAGAGTGAGAATTATATTTTTCAGCTACTATCTGAAGCAGAAAAGAACGATATAGCTTTAAAAGAGCAAAATTTACACGAATTGGCTAGCTACTTACATAATGCGTGGGTAGGGATTAGAGTTTTAGCGAAAACGACCAATGATCAGAAAAAGCTGCGTTCAATTGTTAAAGTAACGTTGTCCATTTTATAAAAAGAGAGTAGGAATAGAAATGAAGAAAAAATATACAGTCATTACAGGAGCCAGCTCTGGTATCGGCTATGAAACAGCTCTTGCTTTTGCTAAGAAAGAAAAAAATCTTATTTTAGTTGCAAGAAGAGAAGATCGGTTGAATTCTTTGAAAAAAAGGATTCAAAAGGAGTATCCTGATTTAGATATTGTATTAAGAAAAAGTGATTTGTCAGATCGAAAAGCAGTTTATGAATTGTATCACTCCTTGACCAATTACAACATTGAAACATGGATTAACAATGCTGGTTTAGGGACATCGGGAGTGTTGATGAATGCGGATTTAGAAAAAATTGAACAACTCATCCATGTAAATGTAGAAGCAACAACAATCCTATCGACCCTCTATGTAAAAGATTATGCGAATGTAAAAGGAACACAGCTCATCAATGTATCTTCTGCAATGGGGTATGTTATTGCTTTAGGAAATGTGGCTTATTCAGCTTCAAAATTTTTTGTTAGTGTTTTAACTGAAGGTCTTGCGGGGGAGTTAAAAGACGCTGAATTAAACGCAAAAGTATTAGCTCCTGCACTCACAGCCACAGATTTTATTAAACAAGCTAGTAACGCTGGCATGAACAATCAAAAGCTACAGTTGCGTACGCCAACAGAAGTGGCTAATTTCCTGATAAGATTGTATGAAAGTGAGAAGACAGTTGGACTTGTAAATGAACACAACGAATTTTTACTAAAGGACTCAATTTTTCCGACGTTTTCACTATAAATTTTTTTGAACAAAACTAGAATGAACGTTCTAAAAAAATTAATAAATTAAGGAGACTATAAACATGAAGGCTGCACAAATAGAAAAGTATTCCAAAGAATTGATGGCAAAAATAGTAGATATTCCTATCCCAGAGATATCGGCTGATCAGGTATTAATCAAAGTGAAGGTTTCTGCGGTGAATCCTCTTGAGATTTTGAATATTACAGGAGCTGTAAAGCTGATCCAAGATTATAAAATGCCATTAACTTTGGGAAATGAACTAACAGGAATCATCGAAAAAGTTGGGGAAAATGTTCAAGGCTTTAAAGTAGGAGAAGCAGTATATTGTAGATTGCCAGTGAATAGTATCGGTGCTTTTGCAGAATATGCTGCTGTTGGTGTTGATGCTATAGGGTATTTACCTAAGAATTTGGATTTTACAACGGGAGCGGCTGTTCCGTTAACAGGCTTAACTGCTTATCAAGCCTTACATGAAGAGTTGGCTGCTAAATCAGGTCAAACAGTTTTTATCCCCGGTGGCTCAGGTAGCTTTGGACAAATGGCGATTCCGATTGCAAAATCGATAGGGGTGAAGGTGATTGTTTCGGGGAGCCCAGAAGCGAAAGAGAGAACCTTAGCAGCAGGTGCGGATCGTTATATTAATTATAAAGAAGAGAACTATTGGGAAACACTTGAGCCGGTAGACTTTGTCATTGATACGTTAGGTCCGGATGAATTTGAGCATGAATTGTCAGTCATTAAGTCAGGTGGGCGCTTATTGAGCTTGCGAACAAGTCCAAATAAGCAATTTGCAGTAGATAAAAAGCTGGCAAAGTGGAAACAGATTCTATTTGGCTTAGCGGGTTCAAAATATGATAAGCAAGCGAAAGAAAAAGGAATTGAATATCGGTTTATATTTGTCCGTGCAGACGGAAAACAGTTAAGTCGGATTACGGATCTTGTTGAAAGAAATAATATTGTACCTGCGATTGACCCAACTGAATTTAAGCTAGAAGATATTAATAAGGCTTTAGCTCTGGTTGCATCAGGGCATCCCAAAGGAAAAGTGCTGATTAAGTTTGAGTGAATATCTGTGAAAAAGTGATTTATCCAAATATAAAATACGACTGAAAGATGATTGGAACCAAATAAACTAAAAGCTAGGAACGCTGTTATATAGGCATTCCTAGCTTTTTTCAATGCTCCAAAATGAAAGTAGAACCAATACTAGCACCAATGGACATTTTTTAGAACAAATCTTTTTCTGTTTCAATAAATTGTGCGAACTTATCAGCGCTGCGTTCTTCTCGCTCAGGGTAGAAATAGTTGTAAACCTGCTTCGTCATTTTTGAGTCTTTATGACCGACTCTATACATAATATCTTCAAGCTTCATGTCAGCCATAGCGCATAAAGAGACATGAGTTTTACGAAACTCATGAAGTGTAATACGTTTCTCTAAATTGTATTTATTAACAATCATGTCATACCAATCATTTGGTTGACCTGGACGACAAAATTCATTTGATTTGTTTGGGAAAACTAGTTGGTGTGGAATTAAAGGATCGAATCCTTGAATAGTATGATGGATAGTTTGTTGTTCCTTCCATTTTTTCAGAAGGATCATGGTTTCTGTATCGATAGAGATGGTTCTTTTTCCAGCATTAGTTTTAGCACTTTGGCTAGCAACCTTTGTTTTCTTAGTCTTCGGGTTGAGTTCTACTTCTGCGAGGGTTTTACTGATTGTTAGCTTGCTGTTTTCAAAGTCAACATCATTCCATTCAAGAGCAAGAATTTCTGATTTTCTCGCTCCTGTGTAGGCTAGAGTTCTAAAGTAAGCTTCAATTTTTAGATTGCCATGCTTTTGGCTATAGTGAAGGAATTCTGATAACTCTTTTGGGGTATATACGTTGATTGTTTCGGTGTCTACGAGGTTTTCATCTATTTCTGCTCGATTGATAGGGGCAGTTTTACGCATTGCGTTTTCATAAATTAGTTCTTGCTGCACGGCATATTGTAGGATTTGAGCAACGGCTCTGCGAAAGTAATATGCTTGCTTATATCCATCTGAGACCCATTCTTCATTCATTCGAGTACATAAACGAACATTAATATCCTTAATTTTTTTCTTACCGATATATTGAAGAGCATGATCCTCAATTGCACGTCGCAGGATCATAATAGTTGAGGGTTTAACCTTGTTTCGGTAGCTCTGTAAAAATTCTTCATAAAGCTTTTCAAAGGTGATATTGCCATTTTGCTTCAGCTTATTCTTATCAAAGTCAATTTGCAATTCACGATATGCTTGCTTGGCTTCTTTTTGTGTCTTAAAATCACTGCGTGTTGTTCGCACATCCTTACCAAATTCATCTTTTCCCAAATAGCACTTGAATTTCCAAAGCTTTTGTTTTCGTTTTTCATATTGCTTCAAAGAAGTAATCGCCATACCATTCACACCTCATTTTTTAGCTGTGAAAGTAGTTCGTTTACGTCGTTTATATCATAAAGACGTTGTCTACCAAGATGGATGACCTGCAAGCCTTGTAGGTGTAGCACCTTCAGAGTTTCATAGCCAATCCCGAGTTCTTTAAGCAGCATTTTTTGATTAACATATCGTTCCAAGATCAATTTTGTTTTATTAAGTGTTTGCATAAAAGTTTACCTCTTTCGTTTTTTGCTTAGCTAAGCTATGCCCTTATTTTACTTCGATGTCTTAACGTTAAACCACAGGAGGTTTTTAGTAGAAAATGTGAAAAAAACTACTACAAAAAACACCTTTTGCAAGATAAGCAAGAGGTGTAATTTTCTTTATTTTAATAATCCTTATCATTGGATTTTTGCATATTTACTAGCAAAAAGCGGTAATATGACAGCTTTACTATGATTATTCTTGCTTATTTCTTCAAAAAAACGTGTCAGACTCTGCATATCTGAATTGAGTTTGTTTAAGTCATAACCTTTAATAGTTGGATTGTTCATATATCCAATATTTGGGTCTATCATTAAGGCAGATTGGATGACACTTCTAACGTGATTATGTCCAATCATTGTTTGCTCGCTGTATTCATCGGTGGTAAGTAGATTTTCTAATAAGGTTTCAAAATCTTTTGAGGTTATGAGCTCGTTAAAATATTCATCAGTTAAATGCCACATAATTCTATTTTGGTTAAAGTTTTTATTGTTTAAATCAAATAAATTTTCTTCAAAATAAGTCATTATATCCTGTTTGTGTCGTGTCCAAAAACTGTTAAATGCATCTACAAATAAGTAAAAGTTTGAATTAGTCCAATCTGTTGCTAGGCTTCCGTAGCAACCTCTATTTTGCAAAAATATTTGTGCTTCTGAAACAAGTAAATCCTGATTTTGATACAGAAGACGAAATCTTTCAATGAAGTCAGTGGCGAAATCTAAGCTTCCAAATAGTAGTTTTAGTAGTAAATTGGATAGCTTTGTAAAATCTTGCTGTTTTTCTGTCGTGAGAAGTAGGTAGCTTTTTCGAAATTGGGAATTTGAAAAAAATGGATAATTTTTGGATAAAAATTGCTCGATATTTTCTAAACTCAATGGATATTCATCTGTAGAAGAGGTGTCTATTCTGTTTGAATAAAACAACTGATCTAAGATGTAGTGTCGATCGTTTGTCATGTAGTGTTCAATGCTGTCACCCGTTTCGATGAAAGGAATCAGAGTTTTGTTATCATCATCAATAGCCGTATCATCAGCAGCCTTATCACCATTCATAAGCAGAGATAGTAAGATGAGTTTTATTAATTGTTCCTTTTGCTCAGTATCACCGAATATTAATTCATCTCTAGTAACTGCCATCATGTTACAGAAACCCTCTAACAAGCTTGCTGAAAATAGGTACTTATTTTTACCTGCTATAGCTTTTCCATTTTCTATATTTGATAAAAGAACTCTATCAATGGAAAGGTTGTAATCTTCTTTCATGTTTTCTGCAAAATTCTCTATGCTATCAGTTCCAATTTTTTTTCGATATATCCGTATTCTTTTTCCAATATTTTTATATAAATAGCGTTGAAGTTTAATCATTAGAACCTCCTAGAAACTGTAGTAGTTTTTTTCAAAATTTCACCTTTAATTTTACCGATGATGATCTAAAAAAACAATGGTAGTCTGAAAGAGTCAAAGGAGGTGAATGCGAGTATGCAGAAATCGGAGAATAAATCAGCAGTATTAGGTCAGTATATCAATCAAAAAGAATTATTGAAGGAGCTTCATATTGGCTTCGCTACATTGCAAGAACTACGCTTGCTTGGATTAGAAGCAGTCCAAATTGGACGGCAAAAATATTATGATGTGGAAGATGTAAAAGCAGTATTTAATCAATTGAAAAAGTAAAAAAACGACCCACAGATGAACCGCGAATCGTTTCTTAAATAGTATCTCGACAATGCTATTTTAACATATGAGCAGTTTAATATCTATCTGTGGGGTAAGCGAAAGGACACGACACAACTATGTCAAAACAAAATGTTAACTTAGAAAAGGCGCAACCGTATCTTCGAGAATTTTTAGAGGATACAGCAAATCAAAAATTGGTTCAATCAAATGACTTATTGAACCTTGGTAAAGCAGTACTGAACGCAAAAGCAAAGGATATAGAGGATCGCAATGGTACTTTGCAGGGTCGAGATAGAGAACGTATTCCTAAGTGTTTAGATCCATTAGAAACTGCATTGCTTCTATTATTTACGAAAGAGTTTCGTATTATTCGTACAAGTGATTCAGAAGGAAACGGAAAAGTAAAACGACTAGCAATGTATAAAGATGGAATATATACTACAGACTCTGATCAGATTATGAAGGAAATTTGTGAGGTATCACCAACCTTTGATCCACAAAAATGTTATACAGTTTTGCATCACCTCAAACTTAATGCTGGTGAAGCAGTTAATATTAATCATGAAAAATATTTAATCCCTTTAAAGAATGGAATTTATGATACACATGCCAAAGTGCTTCTGCCATTCACTCCTGATTTTGTTTTTCTAACAAAATTAGCCGTTGCATACAATCCTCAAGCAACCAATCCTACGATTTTACACAAGGATGGGACGGAATGGGATGTTGATTCATGGATTGGCGAGCTTGCGGCAGACAGCGATGTTCAAACATTAATTTGGCAGGTAATTCGGGATTGCATAACAATTAGCAGCTCCAGCGGTAAAGCAGTTATCTTTTATTCGGAGTCGGGAAATAATGGTAAGGGAACACTAGGACAGCTTATAAAAAACATTTTGGGTAAAGGGAACTACTCGGCAATCGCGATTAATGAATTTAAAAATGATGCGAAAAGAGCAACAATTTTTGGTAAGGCAGCGAATATTGCTGATGAGAATGACACGAGTGCATATCTTGATTCAGCCAAGGACTTTAAAGCGTGTGTGACGGCAGATGATATCATCATCAATGACAAATATGAAAAAGCATTTGCTTACCAGTTTTTTGGTGCGAATATACAAATGATGAATGGATTACCACGAACCAAGGATAAGACGGACTCACTTTATCGTCGGATTATTCTTGTACCATTCCTGAAATCATTTACGAATAATGGCGAGTGCAAATATATAAAAGAAGAGTACATTTATCGTGAAGAAGTGCTGGAATATGTTCTGAAAAAAGCGTTGGAAGTGGATTTTGATGAATATATTGTTCCACAAGTTTGTCAAGAACTGTTGGGTGATTTCAAAGAAGATAACAATCCAGTCCTGCAATTTTGGAAGGAGCTTGAGCCTGAGCCTGAGCTGAAATGGGATTTAATTCCAATTGCATTCTTATACGATTTGTATGTGTCGTGGGTCAAAAGAACAAATCCAGCAGGTCGACCAACAAGTAGAAAGGTTTTCAAAGAAGACATATCTAAGTTGTTTGAGGAATCAGATGTCTGGCTCTTTAAAAACGGCACAGTCAATACAGGAAAAAAAATGGATGCTGATGAACCACTCATTACAGAATACAACCTTGTGAAGTGGATGGATTCCCAAGCAGCAAGTAGTCCACCACCACAACAACGAGCCTTCGTTCGAGCAAATACTTATCGTAGCTGTCTCGTACGTCTATAGCAAGAAAGAAGCATCTCGTCGTCTGAGATGCTTTTTTCTATCTTGCTTTAATATTTTCAATACATAAAATGTACCCTGCAAAATCGCCCCAACGTTTTCTGTTCTCTGACGAGCCTAACTTTTTTATCCAATTGCCATCTAATTTTAGTTGTTCGCTCAATTTATGAAATGCTTTTAAATTGATCATAAACGTATTGTGATAGCTAGTTCGTAAATTATCTTTTTCATGCTTCTCTTCACGAGAAAAGTAATTCCAACTTACTCTCATATTAGAGTAGACCAATGCTGAATCTATGACCTCTTTCCACAACTCATGCAAGTATTCATCGTTACATTCCAGAATTTTAAAAATCGAATTGTAAATTTCCACTGCCTCATCAAAAGTCATGGAATCATTTTTTTGTAAATAAGCCTTGTGATCAAACATCCTTTTATCCCCTTTATTTTTCAATACTCTCAATCGTATTATAATACATTATAGAGAGAAGAAGTGGCAAAGTAGTTGGAAAAAGCTTAATTAAAACATCTCTGGCTGTTCTACAAAAACTCAATAAAATGTTCTTCAGCAAATTCGCCATTCGTATTAAGTGCGTAGTCGCGACCAATGGCTTCATAATCAACATAATTTCGTAAATGTTCTGGAACGATTATCAGTCCGTTATCAACTAAAACATAGCCTAGTTTTTCCTCGTCTGTTGAACCCTCGAAAAGGTCATAAATAGTAGGATTTTCACCTTCGTAATTTGAAATTACTCGAACAACTTCATCAGGATAATTCATGTATTCTTCCAAGCAATCATATTTTTCTGCTAATGATTTTGGAGAATCATACTCTTTTACAGAAAAGGGAGCATCATAATCAGTGATAAAGTATTCTTCGTAAGGGTAACCAAACCTATCTATGAATTCGTTGCCTACACATATTGCTTCATAGGTTTCATCTAAATCTGATTGATCGAATGGAAAGTGTAGATACACGCCTAGTAAACATCCTTCATTATAAGCCTTTAAATTAGTTAAATAAATCCAGTACTCGCTACTTCCACCAAATCGGTGCCCATTCGCTTCTAACATCATAGTATCAGTTACTAATCTCTTCATTTGTCATCACCTACGTTATTATTGTTGTAAATTTAAGGTAATAGCTCATCGTCTGTAAGAACTATGCTTGGTTTCCAAATTTTGAAGCCTTGCTCTACATAAGTCTTTTCTGCACTTAGTGAAAGACCTTCGATAATTGAGGAATTACTATCTCCAGAATGAATAGCTGCAAATAAGTTGTTCTCTTTTTCAATCACATGAACAGTGTTATCACCATTATTAATCCAAAAGATGTCATTAACTTTGGGTTTGTTCGTATCTAGAATCATTGAATCACCTCCTTAAATTTTTGTTCTACTTTAAGTGTAAGTAGTGCTATTTTCCAACGTAATGTAATTACTAGAAAATTCCATTGAGCTCTTTTTACACTTCGTAACGGTCTAATTGCAAAGAACCAAGTAAGAATGAATAGAAGAAGTACAAAATGAATCGTTTGAATAGCGTTTGAAGGTGTTGGTTGAATTTGTGGTGAGTAAAATAGAAAATTAATAAATTGAATTAGCTTAATAGTTAGATAAGTATTAAGTGTTAGTAAAAATCTTCTTTGAGATTTACGTCCATCGTAGGAGTAGTTTAGTAAAGAAATAAGTCGTTTCATTTTTATCACTACTTTCTTTTTTATTAGTGCATTCATATTTTTGGCTGTGATTTATCACAGCATTAGCAACGGTGCACCGTTGCTTCCAACAATTTGTTTTGTTATCAAAATAACAAAGCTCAGGCAATGGTTTTTAGATGGTCTATTATAAAATCGTTGCTAATCGGCTTATGTTTCACATTGTTTCTTATTAAATTGTTTTGTCACTCGCTGCAAATTACACAATGGATTTTACGATCAATTTCAGTCCATTCTTTTGGCTGTGATTGCGTTGTGTACATACGTTGTATTTGTTGTCACGAAGATGTAATGAGTTAATGTTTTTGTGTTAATAAGCCATTTTGTTTTATATGAAGCTCCTGTAGAACAACATACATGTTGTTCCGTTTTTTGTTAGGATTTCACTTGTCGATAGACAATGAAATGCAACAAAAGAGCACCCGAAACGTAGTGAAGGGCAAGACCGGAGAAAAGCTCGCAGAGGTTTTTGTAGTGTCGCAGTAAGGGGGATGGTCAGCTATGCTGACTGGACAATTGAAACGAAGTTTTGATTGTACATACATCCCCCTTATGCTCTTTCCTTGGGCGTACCGATTTTGCAACATCATACGCCTGATATTTAAAAATCATTGATATAACGCCATTCACAGCGAGCATCGCTGCGGTGATTTTTGGGCGTCTCAGGAGTATCAGGCGTCTGGGGCAGGCTGTAAGCCGCATTGCCCCGTTAAAATCAGGAGTATAATATTGCAAAAATGAAGGGTCTTCTGCTGTACAGGGAGTATCGAGCGTTTCTCAACAAAATAGCGCAGCGTCATGTCGAGGAGTATCAAAATATTCACTGTATAGGTGTTGCAATATTAGAAAGTCGATTGATCAAATGAATTTTAGGGCGAGAACGTAGTGACGCCCCGATCGTGCACAAGGCGGTAGCGTAACGTAGTGAAGCTTTTATATAATACGTCCTGAAGGTGGTAAAGGTTTCGTGCCGAAACCTATTACAAAAAAGCCGGCTGCAAGCCTATTAAAATATGTAGTGGGTGTACAAAATGGGAGAGGGCTGAGCCGAGCCGGACACTGGAAAGGTTACTAAACAATTAGCCGAGGCGAAGGGGTTCCCTGCTCATTTTGAAGCCTAGTATATTATTGCTTTATTGGGCTGACTTGAGCCGGAAAACGTAGTGATACCAAGGGAATAGCCGAAAGGAAGGGGACCCAATGAAGGAATGATGGTAAGAATCAAGAGATGAACGTGTCTTATGACAAGGGTCTAATAAAAAAAGAAAAGATGGTAGCAATCTGGTGCAATTTCGTTATAAAAATGAGGGTGTGTTGATGTAAAATTGCTTCAAAAAGTCAGTAGAATGGTATTATTTAGGGGTAGATAATTAGTTGTACTCTGATTTGCGAGGAAATGGGTCTATCTGGTGTTAAAAAAAGAACCAATCCAGAAATTAGGATTGGCTTTGAAGAATATTTTTTATGAAGTTATTTTGTTGCAGTATATACATATGCTAAATACCAAACAGTCGTGTATTTTGTTTCACCAGTCCATACATCGGTGTATGCTTCTTGTTTTGATGTTAAAATCAAGTTTGCTAACCACGCATTAGGGTCGAGAATGTCGAACTTGTGTCCATCTGATAGAAAACCGCCGTATTCTCCGACAATTCCTTCTGCGATCTTGTCAGCAAGTGCTAATGCTTTTTCCATAGATTTGACTTCTCGTGAGTCAAAGTCGCTTTGGAACGTTGCTAAGTCATTTGTTACGTATAGGACATTTGAGAACATATCAAGAATGTTTGCTTCTTCTTGTTTTGATTTTTCTGTGTCCCAGTGACCTAAACCGTTCTTGTGGTCTTCTGCTTTTGATGCCGCATAATCGACTAAAGCATCAGATACTTCAACTTCTTTTAAACCATTTGCTTTACGGTACATATTGATTTTGTCCAGAATGGCTTTGCGCATTGCTTCTTCTGTCACTGTATATGTCCCGTTAACATTTTCTTTGACTAATTCTTCGACAGTTTTGCTGTGATCGAAGTCGTTTAGTTCATCTTTGATTTCGTTCTTGTTGTCAATGACGATTTCGCCAGCCTCAGATTCGTCTTTAGGTTTGTCTGGTTTAGGTTTCGATTCTTCTGTTTTGTCTTTATCTTTGTTTTTATCCTTGTCTTTTTCAGGCATTTTTGATTCTTCTGTAGACTCTGATGGTTTTGTTGATTCAGACGTTTCAGTTTCGCTTGGCACTGTTTCAGAAGGTGTTGTCTCAGAAGGACTTGTTTCTGACGGTTGTGTCTCACTTGGTACTGTACCAGGATTGCTTGTTCCGCCACCTGCTGACCCACCGTTAGCGTTTCCCGCATCATTGGTTGTGATGGCTGCCGCTTCAGCGTCTGCTTGGGCGCGTGCATTTGCAGCGTTTGCTAATGCTTGATTTTGCAATGCATATAATTGATTTCGTTCTGCAATACGTTGATTCATTGGTCCACGGTTATTTTCGATTCGTTGTTGTTCGTTTATAATCGCTTGTCGAGCAATTTCTTTTGTTGCTTCGGATGCGTTGGAATTAATTGTGTCTTGATGAAATTTAATCGTTTTCTCTGATTCAGTGATTGCACCTTGATTCATATTGATAGCGTTAGTCAATGTAATAATTTGTGAATTGTAGCTTGCCGCTTCATTCTCGTATTGAGTGATTGAATTTACAACTGCATCTGATACGCCAGCGACTCCATTCCAAGTTGCAGCGAAAGTAGCTGCGGGGGTTAAAATGTTTAGTGCTAAAATAGTTAATGTTGTTACGATTAATGTTTTAAATTTTGGTTTCATGATGATAGGCTCCTTTTTCTGATGGTAAGGCTAGAAGTTTTGAAGATATAAATAGGTAAATGAATATAACCAATTCATGATTTTTCTCCCAATGATTTGTTACGAATTGCTTGAGCATACTTATTAGAAGTTATTTGAAGAGATTCAATATAGTCACGATATTCTTCTAAAAAATGACGTTGTATTTCTTTTTCATGAATCTCTAACGAAAGAGCCCCAATCTGCTTTTCAATTTCCAACCACTTTTTTTGGTAGTTAGCAGATTGACGTTCATAAGCACAAATTTGTTTAAAGTCGTGTAATTCCATCATAAATTCCTCGTTTTTAGTCATTGAAAATACCTGAATAATCAATAATATGAGCATAATATAAAAATCTACTCATCAACTGTTACTCCTTTTGTACCTGGTTGGTCTAAAACGAAAGAAATTGAGCCATCTTTATTTTGATCACGTGTGACGAAATAATCACCGGACTTCATTTTTAGACCTGAGTACCAGGTATCATAAATTTGAAATTTTGAATAACCAGATTCAAATACCAGTTTCGTTTCATCTTTTTCCTGAACAACTCTAGCTGTAACATTAAAATTATTTCCTACATCGTCACCATTGGTGTAAATTGGTAATGATACTTTATTCTTAGTGAAAATGAATTCTTCTGTTTCAGTATTATTTCCAGTTGAGTCACTTTCAATATTGAGTGAGTATTTAACAGCTGGTATCTCAAAGTCACTGGCAGATATTTCTTTAAGAGCTGATATAACAGCTTCTATTTTGGTAGTGTCACCTGTTGGATTATAGCCTTTTGATTTAGATTGTTTTATTGATGAAAGCGATAATTCATAGCTACTTAATTTAGAATTTATATCATCTTGTAATTGTAAAATTTCCATTTCTTGAACTGTTTTAATTATTTCATCGTCTGTCATTTTGCTAAGATCGCCTATAGTCAAATTACCACGAGCACCGAGGCTATATACACGCAAAGTATTATTTTTAAATACATAAACGGAAGCTTTAGAATCTTTGCTAGTTTCCTCATCTACTTTATACCATATCTGACGTCCCTTTTTATTTAATGCTTCGCTAATCGTTGTTTCTTCTGGAATTGCGGTACTCCTTTCAGCACCCGAGGCCGAAAGCTCTTTATCAGCACTCTCATTTTTACACCCTGTCAGAGCAAGTCCACAAAAAAATATTGCTGTCATTACTAGTTTTTTCAATTCAATCACTCCTCGTTTTTATTTTTACAGTATTGAAATTACTCACTTACCATACCAAGATGTATTTAAATTTAAAAATAAATACATATATATCATATTATAGGTTGTAAGAATACATTTGTCATCTTATTTTTTTGTCTGTAAGGATATATCATTAAATTGAAAGAAGGTGATGGTGTGCTAAATGATCGGATTGCAAATCAAATACGAACGTATCGTACGAATAAAAAAATGACCTTAGCTGAATTGGCTCAATCTTCGGGAATAGATGACACCTACCTTGGTAGAGTGGAGCGTAATGAAATTAACATTACATTGAATACCTTAGACAAAATTATTGTTGGTTTGAAGATGACTCCATCTGAATTTTTTAGTTTTTTAGATTTAGAAAGTGATGATCCCGCATTAGCCCATCTAATGCGAGAAGTCAAGGGTTCCCCAAAAAGAGAGAAAATGACTAAGCTGATTGAAAACATCGTCGATTTATCTGAATAGAAAAATTCAAAGATTACAATTGTGTAATCTTTTTATTTTTTATCTAAATCTAAGCAATCATCACTTTCATATTGTGCTGAATTAGAAGATTTTTGACGTCAAAAAAACCTTAGCTAAAACAGCTAAGGCTAGAATACAACATTATTTTTGATTTGTGAATAGCTCAAAAGTTCATGAATTAATTTCGTTAATCTAATAAATATTTTTGAATAAAATTAATTTTAATATACGTGTCAAGTTTTGTCAAATCGACTAAAATTACTGATTAGTTTTCAGCGTAAGAGTAGTAAGTCGATTCTCCTAAAATGAGGTGGTCCAGCATTTGTATTCCAATCAGTTCACAAATTTTTGTTAGTCGTGATGTGAATATGGAGTCAGCTTCACTGGGTGTTGGATCTCCTGAGGGGTGGTTATGTGCAATGATAATTTGTGCAGCATTATCCCTTATTGCTTCCCGAAAGATATCCCTAGGGTGTGCAATATTTTGATTTAATGTTCCAATAAATAATGTCCGTCTTCTGATAATTTGATTCTTAGTATTCAAAGTTAGGAGAATGAAATGCTCTTGTTCTAAATCACGTGTTTCTTGAATTAATTGTTGAGCAAGTCCATACGAGCTTGTTATTTTCTCCTTTTTTACATCAAATTGTAAAATACGTTTTGATAGTTCAAAGCTTGCCTTAAATTGGAATTCCATAGTTGGTGGAAATTCGGTAAGTCCATTTCTCAAATCTGCTAGAGTATCTATATTTTCTAATAGTTCAGCTGCTTTTGAAGGTTTTAGATTGAATGAGAGTTCAATTAATTCTTGGGTGCTTAGCTCAGTAAAATTTGTCGTTCTTATTCGATTATTAAACACATTAGAAGCTATTAGCTGCTTTTTTAGATTTTTTTCTGCTGTTGCTGCCATTGTTCATCATTCCTTTTCTATTTATTCATCATTCTTTTTGGCAAGCATGGCTTGCATTGATTTATAAAAGAAAGGTTTCATTATGGAAGTAAGAACAGAGTAGTATAGACAGCTTCTTCTTGGTTCTCGTGTAATCTAGAATAAGAGGACAGAAGTGTATTTTTGCAATAAATATTACCTTTTACTGTAATCATTAAAAGGTTGATGTGATAGCATTTCTAATGCAATTCCTGTTGTGATTACAAAATTACATATTTTGGAAGTTCTTATCTTATATCGATATACACTCATAGATACAATTTTATATATTTTATTATAAAAAAGTGTAATAAGTGTAATTTCATCAAAAAAGTGAGTGTTTATAGGGGATTAGAGAATTGAAAAGTGTATTTTTTTAAGTAACTATCTGTAATTTTCAGTAATCTTGATGACTTGATGAGCGAGAAAAAGGAAAGAGCTAAAAATAAGAGCTTTCCAGTCCGTTTTCATAAGATTGCTCTCGTAGGTTTCTATTTTTTATTAAATTCTTTTGAAATAGAATTTTTATTCTGATAAGTATCTGTTGGTATGGACGTGGACTAATAACGAGTATTTCTCATCTTGCTAACGTAACCAAATGATCTTAATTCATTATGTTGAAAAGTACTTTTATAGTTAAAAGTCAAACGAGAACTAGCGTTCTCTTGGCGGGTGTTTATTATGTCGAAATTGAAACATTTTTATGTTAAAATGAATTGGTATATCTGTATTTAATTAATTGTACAAGTACACAAAAAATTTAAAATAAGTTTATAATAGAAATGATAGGTAATTTAAGTTAATCTATTTAGATGCATAAGCCATATCAATTTTTTAATGATGTAGATAGGGTACATTTATTCGCAGGTAAAAATATTTGTAAAAGTGAAATGATGTGGAGATGTTATAGATGGAAAAAAAAACAAAAATTAAGCCAATTTTGAAATGGGCTGGTGGCAAAAGTCAGATGATAGAAATACTGGAAAAAACTATTCCTACTAATTACGGAAAGTATATTGAACCGTTTATAGGTGGAGGTGCGCTCTATTTTCATTTACAACCCAAAAATGCAATTATAGCTGATACAAATGAAGAGCTGATAAATATGTATAAAACAGTTGTGAATGATGTGGAAGGATTAATCTATTTGCTAAATCAAATGATTAATGATAAAGAATTTTTTTTGTTAGTTAGAGCAGAAAAAGTAGAAAATTTGACTGAGGTTGAACGTGCAGCAAGGATGATTTATCTTAATCGGACTTGTTTTAATGGCTTGTATAGAGTTAATAAGAAGGGACAATTTAATGTTCCTTTTGGTAATTATAGTAATCCAAAAATTTGTGATCAAGATAATCTACGAAGCGCAAGTAAACTTCTTAAAACTGCGACAATTATTTGTGCTGACTATAAACAGGTTCTTGATAAATATTGTAAAGCTGGAGATTTCATATTTTTAGATCCTCCATATCTCCCTATTAGCAAATATTCTGACTTTAAACGTTATACAAAAGAGCAATTTTACATTGAAGATCATAAGGAACTGGCAGATATAGCACATAATATGAGAAATAGAGCATGTACGGTTGTTATTACTAATTCAAATCATGAAATGGTATATGATTTATTTAGTCATGAAAGAACTACAATTACAGTCTATAGTACATCGAGAAGAATTAATAGTGATGCTTCTAAAAGAACTGGAGAAGATGTTGTAATAGAACTTGACCCTAAAAAAGACATAGTTTTATCTAATGATGTTGATGTACCATTAAATATAAGAAATTATCCGACAACTAGATACATGGGAAGTAAAAGTAAATTGATTGATATAATTTATGACGTATCCTCTCATTTTGAGTTTGATACAGTTTTGGACTTATTTTCTGGCAGTGGAATTGTATCATATTTATTCAAAACAATGGGTAAGAAAGTATATTCTAATGATTACATGCATTTTTCTTATTTGTTTTCCAAAGCTTTGATAGAAAATAATAAAGTTAGACTTGATAGTGATGATATTAACTACTTACTTGAAAATAAAAATGATGAAGATCGATTTGTTTCTAATACGTTTCAACATCTATACTTTTCTGATGTTGATAACAGTTTTATTGATAGAACTAAGAATAATATACAAAATTTAGACAATGAGTATAAGCGAGCACTAGCAATGTCAGCTCTTGTTAGAGCTTGTATGAAGAAAAGACCTAGAGGAATCTTTACTTATATTGGACTTGATAAGTATGATGATGGCAGAAAAGATGTAAAGCTCTCTCTGAAAAAGCAATTTGAAAATGCTGTGACAGAATTTAATGATGCAGTCTTTGATAATAAACAAAGAAATAAAAGTTTCAATGTTGATGCAATGGATCTAAAAAAGAAAGTAGATTTAGTCTATTTAGATCCTCCTTATTATAGCCCCCTCTCTGATAATGAATATGTTAGAAGATATCATTTTGTAGAAGGATTATCAAAGAACTGGGTAGGAGTAGATATACAACAAAATACAAAAACTAAAAAAATAAAAAATTATCCAACTCCTTTTAGTAATCGTGCGAATGCGTATGAAGCTTTTGAAAAACTGTTTAAGAAGTACAAAGAAAGTATAATTATGGTGTCATATTCTTCAAATTCATTTCCAACAAAAGAAGAAATGATCGGTTTACTGTCTAAATTTAAACGTGTAGTTGAGGTTTTGCCAGTCGAATATACCTATTCCTTTGCTAATAAGGGAGAGGGAAACCCTAATAATAAGGTGAAGGAATATATTTTTATAGCGTATTAAAGGAGGGATTTAACTTGGTTTGGACAATAGCGAATACAGGGATGAGAAATCCTGACCGTTTATGGGAAGGACTGGTTTTATATGCTAATTCGAGTTTATATGGAAATTTAAATTCTGATAATGAAGAAGAATTTGTTAAACTTTTTGAAGAAAAAGGCTTAAATGAAAATAAAAAGAAAGGAGATAATACTCTAGCGAGAAAATGGAAAAATGCTTTTGAACGCTTATCTTTTATTGAACCATCAAACAGTTATTTGTTGACAGATTTAGGGAGAAAATTTGTTAATGCGAGAACAGAGAAAGAAAAAAATGCTTGTTTTACTATTGGTTTATTGGAGCAAAAAATTTATATAAATCCTGTTAGTAGTTTTAATCCGCTTATAAAGATATTAATGCTCTTTAGGTATATTGATGGCTCAGGAGTAGGTCGTTATTTGACGCAAGAAGAGATGGCTCTATTTGTTTTAAATAATGAGAACGAAAACGATATTCAGACAGCACAAGAGATGGGAAAAGAAATAATTTATTTTAGGTTAAATAATGAAAAGCTTGGGGATAAAGACAGTAAGAAGAATTTTGTTCAGTCTCTGGAGAAAAAGTTCGAACGTCCCAAATTTGCTACAGTAAAAACATATGCTGATGCCTCCTTTAGGTACCTTGTTAAAACAGGACTCTTTTATAGAGAAAAAGATATGCTTAAAGTCGATGAAACTAAAACTAAAGTTATTAAAAAAATATTAGAAAAAAATATGGATTTTGGTAAGATATACGAACTAATTTCAAGTATAACCAGTGATGCTATAGTTGTTAACTCTCTAGAAGAATACATTTCTGTAATTAATAAGTATGTTAACTCAAACGGCAAAAACATTAGTGTGTTCAGAGGAGAAACAGAAATATATGATGTACCTTGTTGCCCTAATATATTTCGAACCAATAGTCTGAATGAAGATTTTAAATTTGAAAAAAATATTTTTGATCAAATGACTGCTAACAATTTATCTGATGCAAGAACTTATTTAGTAAAGGCTGTTGACGCTCAACATGGTGGATTCCCAAGCAGACTTTTAGATGTGACATATAATAGTTTAGTTGCTTTACAGTTTGCAGTTACACCACATTTTACGGATAAAAAGGGAGAAGAGAAGTATAATAAAGATGGTAGTGTTTATCTATTTTCAATAGATCAAATGTTTTGTCCTTCTGGAGAGAATATAACAGAGGCCTATAATATGATTGTGAAGAGAGAAAAAGATGCTTGGATTAACAAATTTGAATTATTTAATAGAAATCATAAATTGATAGATCATGTTCGTTCAAATCAAAGAATAATTGCTCAGCAAGGGGCGTTTATTCTTTTTCAAGGAAATAATTTTGTTCCTTTTGAAAAAGAATCTATAAAGAAGATAATCATTGCTTCTTCTGCAAAAAGAAGAATTGAGATTGATTTAAAGAAGCTTTTTGGGATTCATACAGGGAGTATTTATCCGGAAGCTGGAAATTTAGTAAATCAAATTGTAGAAAAAACAAAAAATATAGATGATCATGATTTTAATGAATTGAGTGAGTTAACTCTTTCTTTGAAAACCATAAAAAAAGATTTACAGAATCAATTAGATACTATATACAAGAAAAGTTTTCAAAATGAGCTGACCCAAAGTACATTGTTGGAAAGCATTTTAGAATTAGAAAGAAAAGTAAAAACGTACAAATTAGAATTGTTAGATTTAAAAGAAAATGAATGTTTCTATTCAAAGAATAACCTAGCAATAGAAAATTTATATGAAAAGTTTAATCTATTGGTAGAGAGTATCCCAGTAAGTCTGGGAACGCTATTAGATTTATATGGAATAGAATTGGATATTAAACAATCGTTAATAGATAGGGGGAATAAAATTTGAACTTTGAAGTTGTAAAAAATGCAATATTAGATTGTATAACTGATGAGTTGGGTGAAATGTCTTCAGACAAACATTCTGAGAAGAAAATACTAGACAAGATAGTTGAATTAAATAAATCGAATGAGTATGCTTTTCTTAAGGATGAAGAAATAGGACTGAATTTACCTAACATGAAAGGTGAAAAGCATTCAGTTATAGTAGCTATTTTACATGATGGATATATCTTAAATGAGAATAATTTTAGCCTTTTTATTAAAGATGTTTATATATACTGGGAAAAAAATGTTAAGTCGGATGATGAGACATCGAAAGTTGATTTATTAGTGGCTACCTCAAATATTTCGAATAAGATAAAGTTAATTAATGATTTTTCAAAAATAAAAGAAACATTAGCTGATTCAAAACAAATTAGTTCATCGAACTTATTTCTAGCTATGTTTTCTAAACTTGAAGACGATATGGAGTTTTTAATCAATATTGGAAATCGAGTTGATAGCTTAGAAGAACAGGCGAATCGAGCGAGTTATTATAGTGTCAATGGATTGATTTATTCTGTACCTCTATTTGATATGGTTGAAATTTATTCAAAAATGGGTAATAAGTTATTTTCAAAAAATTTGAGATATGGAATTGATGATGAACTAGGAGTTAATAAAGAAATTATAAATACTTTGATTCAAAATCCTGAAAATTTTTGGTTTTTAAATAATGGAATTACTTTGGTTGTGACGGATAATTCCATAGAAAGGAATTTATCTAATTATATTAAGTTAAAAGTAACCAAAAACGAACAATTTAAAAATATTTCAGTTATTAATGGTGCTCAAACAATAAGTGCATCTAGCCAGTTTTTTTTCGGAAATTATACTGAGGAAAATATTGAAAAAGCAAAAAAAAATGCAAAAGTTTTATTAAGAGTAATTTATTTGGACTATTCTTCAGAAAATCGTGTAATTAATGATATAAAAGAAGATGAGGAAAAATCCGAGTTTGAAAAAATCTCGATAGCTCTTAATAGACAAAAACCTATAAAACAAGAAGATATAGTCTATACTAGTCCATTGATTACAAGAATTAATCAATTGGGAGATCAGTTTGATAGAAATCAAGGTAATAGTATATATTTCAAAATTACTCGTAGAGGTGAAGATGTTAGTGAACGAAGGAGAGAATACTCTTTAAAAACATTTGCAAAAGTAGTGAATGCTTATTTAGCTCAAGACCCTGCTAAATCGAGAACTTCTAGTACCAAAACATTACTCGAAATGAAAAAAGATAGTTCTATGTTTAAAGATGAAGATATATTTCCTCTGCTAAATGAAGAAAACTCTGATCGCATATTCAAAGAAAAATATTCACCTTTTAATTATTGTGTCCAACTTTCGACCAGAATAGAAGATACCCTACCTCAATTGGAAACGAAAGATGAGTCTGAAAAAATATTTATAAGTAATGGAAAATGGTATTTGGTATCATTCATAATATATCATTTGCGTGAAGGGGAGATATCCGATTTTAGTGATTGGGATCTTGACGAAAAGAAATTGCAAATATTAACAAAGGATTTGCTTAAAGAACTTGTTAAAACGGTAGTCGATAATCTGAATAAAAAAAATGTTGGAATTAGTGTGAATAGTATGAAAACAAAAAAGATGTATGATGCTATGATAGAAGTATACGACCAAAAGGATTATGAGTTTTTAAATGTTCTATTAGGCTAAAATAAAGTATACGAGTCTAACTAAGTTAAGGATAGCTTAGATAAAAAACTAACACCCAAACTAGCACCAATCCCGAAAATTCGATAGAATTTCATGGCACCGCCAAAAACAACGAATGTTGGTCTAACAGCATTTAGAAGCTGTTAAAACTTGTTGAAAACACTATCCCTTTGCTGGAAGGCAGTGTAGGTTAATAGTAAAAGATATGCTCTAAACGTTGATGCGACAGCGTTTAGAGCCTTTTTGTTTTGCCTGTATTCAAGACTTACACCGAAACTTACACCGTCACGACTAAAAACCGATATAATTTGCGAACTTTTCGCCGGTGTCCTCGATCATCTGAGGGGTAACCTGAGCGTAAATATTCATGGTAGTTTGAACGTCCTTATGACCTAACCTAGATTGAACCTCTTTGATCGATGCACCACTTTCAAAGAGTAAGCTGCAGTGAGTGAACCGGAAGCCATGAGGTGTAATCTTGGTCATCTCCAGCTCTTTCTTTTCTGCCTTTTCATATATCCAGTTCATCCAATCGTTGGCAACCTGTGGATAATACAATTCATTCCGTCTATTGGTGAAAATAAGCTGGTTTTCACTTGCTGTGTTATGCCTAACTTCAAATAGGTTTCTTTTTGGATTGCTTGCCATTTTAGCAGCTGGCTGATGGTTATATCATCAAGCTTGATGGTCCGGTTAGAGTTCGTTGTTTTTGGCTCCTGTACGATAACTTTGCCGTATTCATCCATCGCTATAGTTTTGCCAATCAACAAGGTTTTATTGAAAAAATTTAGGTCTTTCCACTGTAATGCAAAGGCCTCCGATTTCCTCATACCAGTAAACGCCAGCAACCTAAAGAACGTGTAAAGCTTGTCTGACTGCATTTCTTGGAGATGCTTAAAGAATTGCTGCAGTTCTGGCTTTGTGTAAAATTTGATGGGTTGCTGTACTTCCTTTTTCCAGCTTATCTACTTGTGTTTGTTCACTTTGCGATGAATTGCTCTTTTTTGATTTCTTCTTAGGCATTTTAGTTGGACGTCCTTTCTGTTTAGAGAGTCCATCTATACCAAGGTTCCGGTAAGTTCTAAGCCAATTCACAATTAGCGATGGATTGTTAAGTTTGAGACAATTAGCTACTTCTCGATAGGACAACTCCGTAGTTAAATACAACTCTATCGCATCTAACTTAAATTGAACAGAGTAATTCTTATTTTTTCGACTACGAAGTAGTCCCTCCTCACCAAATTCTTTATAAGCATTAATCCATTTTCTTATTTGAGAATTATCTTTAAATCCATACTTTTTTGCGAGAAACAATGTGCCTCCTTGACCAGATAAATAGTCACGGACAATTTTAAGTTTAAATTCAAAACTGTATTTTGCCATGCAAAAAAACCTCCAAAAGTTAGATTTTCAGGTCTAACTTTTGGGGGTCGGTACATAGAAGTAAGGTTTTTTCTTTTGTTCAAATTGAAGTTTACTTCCGTTAGAGCTTTTCGCTGCTTCTTAAGATAGTTATTTGACTATCCATCTTATTAGTTAGCTCATGAAAATCGGAAACGAAAGCATTGAAAATTTTCGCCTGTGTATAGTATTGCTTGGCGATCTGCTGTTTATTAACAGGGCATTTTGTATCGCTGAAAAATTTTTCTAATAGCTTTAGCGGCTCTTTCCATGAATTGAGTTGTTCCACCAGATCATACAATGTATAAATATCTTGGTGAGTAACTTTTTTGATCGGTTGCGTGTCCTTAATCACATTGTTTGGCTGTTCTTCCATCTGTCATACCTCCATACTTCTAAAACTCATGTCTATATAAACAACAGTGTAAGAATATCTTACTATATCATGTTCATACAGACAACAAAATTTTGAGTATAGGGGAAATTCTAATGAGTGCAGATCATAGTGAAATAAAGGTGGAAGTGTTGATAAATAAGCTATTAGCCGAAAGAAATATGTCATTAAGAGAATTGGCAAGGCTATCCGGTATAGAACCATCAAATTTAAGTAACCTTGCGAATGGAAAACGGAAGAGGATTTATTTAGAGCATATCGAACGGATCGCAGATGCTTTGGAGATTGATGATATTTCAAAAATCCTGAAACTATCGAAGAAACAGGGTAAGCCTTGAAGGTAGTTCTATGTATGAAGAAAATTTAGATATCATTCATAATGGAAAAAGGAATTGCATAGATTATGAAAGCTTATTGAAAAATAAACTCAAGTGTTGACATTTTTTTAAAAAAATGGCAAACTATTAACATGGTATATAGTATGTTAATAGAGGAGAGATTGTATGGAAATTTTATCAAGTCACTTAAAAAGTAATTGTGATCCTCAACTGCCAGGTGTTTTATCGCTGAGTATTAGAGAAGCATATCGCTTTTTAGATGAGTTAGTTACCAAAGAGAAAATATTTCAAAGAACTGAAATGAAAAAAGTGTGGGGACATGTTCGACATGGATTAGTTGATGTTGGAATCAAACAAGTTTTACAGAGTTCTAATATTCAACATGAGATTGCAGATAAAGCAAGTAGTAAGTATGCAAATGGGCACACCTATTTAATGGTCGAAGCAAGAGGAGCCATTTTAACTCCAGCTAAAGTTTTAAATAAAGATTCAATTCCTAGAAAAGCTATTTTTCGTAGCAAAGGAAGTTTATTAAATAAGCAGTATAATTTATTCGATAAACCAGAAGATATTAATGAGAAATATGATGAAAATACTCCTCCTTTCTTATTGTTGACATACGGAGGGAGAAATCATAAACTAGATTTTGTTAGACTTGGTATACCAAATCTTGATGTTGTGGGTTGGATTGATCAAGTGGATATAACTAATGCTCCTGTACTATTAACTAATTCCCAAGATATTAGAAATGATTTACATTTAACTTTCACGTCTGAAGCAGAAGAAATAATTAGAAGAGGTGAAGAATATGCAAACGAGGATCGAGTTTAATCCTAAACAGTTAACATCTGCTAGAATAGCAAGAGGTATGACTATGAAAGACTTGGCGGAGAAGTCCGGCTTGTCTAGACAAATGATATCAAACTATGAAACAGGTAAAACAAAGCCAAAGGCAGAGAGCTTATTAAGTTTAATTTCAGTTTTAAATTTTCCTAGAAACTTTTTTTCAAGTGATATGCCGGAAGTTCACTCAGGTGCGATTTATTTTAGGAGCCAAAGTGCAGCTACTAAAAAAGTTAGAGATATGCAAAAAGAACGTTTGAAATACTTATATCAAGTATTTCAGATTCTTTCTAAATATGTGAATTTTCCTGAGGTTAATCTACCTGAACTCGTTGAAAAGGATGTCCATAATATTACTGAAGAAGACATTGCTCTTAAGGCTAGCGAGCTAAGAGAGGTATGGGGCATTGATTCAGTATCGCCTATAAATGACATAGTAAAATTAGCGGAAAGAAATGGTATTATTATTTCAGAAGCAAATATGTCTGATAAGCATTTAGATGCAGTATCTAGATGGATTGTTGACAGGCCTTTTATCATGCTTACAGATAATAATGAATCAGCTGTTAGAAGAAGGTTTAATATCGCACATGAGATAGGACACATTATATTGCATAATAGTGTTGAAAGTATTCATGACTATTCACCTCAAGAATTGAAAAATATAATTGAGAAACAAGCAAATATGTTTGCCTCTCACTTCTTGTTACCTTCACAAGCATTTGAGGAATCTTTGTTATCAACAAGCCTAGAGTATTATGTAGATTTAAAAAAATATTGGAAAGTTTCCATTCAGGCAATGATTTTTAAGACTCATTTTCTCGGGTTAATTAACGATGATCAAAGATTATATTTAAATAAAAAGATATCATGGAATAAATGGAGAACAAAAGAACCCTTTGATGATGACATGAAGGTAGAGAAGCCAGAATTATTAGAAAAAGTGTATTCAATGATTGTGGAAAACAATGTTTTACAGCGCAATGAATTAAATACATCCTTTAAAATACCTAGAGACGAGATAGAAAAGATTATTGGCGTTTCTATAATGGATTTTGATAATGAGGAAAAACAAAAACCTTTGCTTAAACTAATTAAATAATTTTTAGTATAAAAGAGGGCTAAGCAAGTCCTCTTTTTTATGTATTTTTTATCAGTTTTAAAATTCCTAATATAAGTGAATACAAAAGATTATTGGCAAAGTGCCATTAAAGATATCTACGTTGTTAGAAGGGTGAAACAATTCAGAATACTATAGCCATTTTTCGTGTTTTTAGTATTATTCAATTCGGATAGGAGTTATTATTATGATTCAAAAAATAAAAAAACTGTATAGAACGATAAAAAAACATTTTCCAAGCATAAAAAAAGGATTCAAAGAAACTTTACCTCTTTATAAAGTGGCAATTCAAATCTTTTTTTTACAAATAGCAATCGTGCTATTTCAAATTTTTACCCCAAAGCTATATAAAAATTACAGTTGGGTATTTCAATGGGTAGCTTTAATTATGGCGTTCTATGCGTTAGTTAAATTATTCATGTTCACTTACTATTTATATACAAAAGAGTGGAGAGATCTAGATAAATTGTTGCAAGAATATGAAGGAGACACTTCTAATTTTGATTTTTCATTTCCAAATGAATTTATCAAAGGTGTGTATCTTGGTGAAGGAATAAGGGGAAAGAATGTTGATTTCATAAAGAGATTAGATTTAGGAGTAAGAAAACTAGATCCTAGCCAAAAGAGAATTGCCTTGATACATATCAAAAACTATAATAGTAATACTTTTAACCTTTTCTCAGGATATAATATTTTTGGTATTTTGACTGTTTTGGCAACAATAGCAACTGTATTTAACTTTGAAACTTTAAAATCAAGCATTCCTTTTTTTGTAGCACTATCAGTTTATGGGGTTACGGTAGGAGGATACATTTATCGAATAAATAAAAAGAAAATGTATATTTGTAATGTGTTAGAAGATGTATTGAGTTACTCTATAAAACTCGAATAGCAAAAATGAAGGTATTTCGCATTTTTTATGTTTAGCGCCCCACGCTTATGAGAATTTAGTTACACCGATACTTACACCGGAATAGAAAAAATTCCATGATAGTAAGTGAAATTTGTGTGTTCTTTGTTTTGGCTTATTCGTTCATTTAATTGTGTCTGAAACAGCGTGAAATGGTGTTTTCTGAATGGAAGGGTCAGTTGGATAATAACAAAATATGAGCTAGGAACGCTGTTATATAGGTATTCCTAGCTTTTTCTAATGCTAAAAAATAAAAGTAGAACCAATTCTAGCACCAATGGGCTTTTTTTAGAATAAATCTTTTTCTGTTTCGATAAATTGTGCGAACTTATCAGCGCTGCGTTCTTCTCGCTCAGGATAGAAATAGTTGTAAACCTGCTTCGTCATTTTTGAGTCTTTATGACCGACTCTGTACATAATATCTTCAAGCTTCATATCAGCCATTGCACACAAAGAGACATGAGTTTTACGAAACTCATGAAGTGTGATACGTTTCTTTAAATTGTATTTATTAACAATCATGTCATACCAATCGTTTGGTTGACCTGGGCGACAAAACTCATTTGATTTGTTTGGGAAAACTAATTGGTGTGGAAGTGAAGGGTCGAACCATTGAATGAAATGGTGGATGGTTTGTTGTTCCTTATATTTTTTCAGAAGGCTCATGGTTTCTGTATCAATAGAGATGGTTCTTTTTCCTGCATTGGTTTTAGCACTTTGGCTAGCAACCTTTGTTTTCTTAGTTTGTGGGTTAAGCTCTACTTCTGCAAGGATTTTACTAATTGTTAGCTTATTGCTTTCAAATTGAAATAATTGAAGTGGCTGAGATTGGCTGTACTGAACATCATGAAGGCGATGGCCGAGGAACTGAAAAAAAATCCAGTATATGCTGAGGCATGGCATAGAAGCGGTTTATTTCGGCGATGTACCCAGTTTGAAACTAGTAAGCCGTTTGTGAGGTGGTTATTTTAAGTATAGGGGATCGGTATAAGGATGCTAAGAAGCTACACCCATTAGTGGAAGCTTATAAGGGGATTCCAAGTTATGAAATTATTGAATAAATCTATAAAACTGTGGATATGGTAAATGAATATGAGAAAAGAAGGGAGGGGTTGGGGAGGTCATCCGGCTAGGAGCCAGAACCTGACAAAACCTGGCGTTTAAATGCTACATGAGGCTACTTTTCAAAACTAAAAAGCCTTACTTGAAAGCCAATATAATTACTTGTTTTTTATTTGAACGTCCCTTTTTAATCGGAGCATTTTTTATGATGAAGATTATTTTCTTTACCATGATGATAAGGTATAATAGTAGGTGAGGGTATGTGGTCCTTGAGAATTGAATAATTAAGTAAATAATTTTGAGACATTCAAAGCAAGAATCTTGCTAGGATGAGTAGTGCGATTACGAAATTAAGTGGAAAAAATTTTTTCTACGAGGTTTTAGAGCTATGCTGTTTTGAATGTCTCCAAAACAGAAATCAATACTTCTTAGATTATCAGATCGTTTTAGAGCTATGCTGTTTTGAATGTCTCCAAAACTAAGAATCGAGCTGGCCTGGTCGTCGTTTAGTTTTAGAGCTATGCTGTTTTGAATGTCTCCAAAACTTTTTAAATAAGTGTTAGCTACCCCGATATGTTTTAGAGCTATGCTGTTTTGAATGTCTCCAAAACAAGTTACATAGAATGTATGTGCTTAGATGAGTTTTAGAGCTATGCTGTTTTGAATGTCTCCAAAACGACGACATTTTCAAAATCATGAATAATCTTGTTTTAGAGCTATGCTGTTTTGAATGTCTCCAAAACACACAACATACACTGTGAAAGTTGTCAATGGTTTTAGAGCTATGCTGTTTTGAATGTCTCCCAAATTAATACTATAGACGAATTTGCAAATGGATAATTTTTCTTCTTACTTATTTAGCATAAAAGTCCCTCCTACAACTAAATAAGAGGGACGTGGGATTTTGAAACCAAAAATGAAATTTAATTTAAAACATCAACTAAACGTATTTTGGTAATATTTTTAAAGAATGACAAATCTTCAATAATCTCAGCATATGTTTTGTTATTAGGGATGGATATTCCATACACATTTTGGTATATTTTATAGTCTTCATATATTTCGACGTTAAAAGTAACTTGATTTATTTCAATATTATTTTCATCAAAATATTGTATAAGGAATTCTTTAGTTTGCTGTCGATGCACATATTGTACTTCTAAGTTTTTTCTAGTGGGCACTTTTATAAATTTTGAAATGAATATGAGTGAAAAAAGAATTAATATAAAACTTAATGCAGCGATTTTATAATACCCCATACCTATCGCAATACCTAGTGCTGATACTGCCCACATAGTTGCAGCAGTTGTCAATCCGACAACATTTTTTTTGGTTACAATTATTGTTCCTGCACCAAGAAAACCAACTCCGCTAACAATTTGGGCAATTAATCTAGATTGATCAAATTTTATAACACTTATTAATGAACTATCTAATCGAATTAAGTCTATTGCATCGTAACAAATTTTTAATTGTATTAAACTGATTATAGTTGCCCCCACACAAACTAAAACATGGGTTCGAATCCCAGCAGGTTTATTTTTTCTTTCTCTTTCTGATCCAATTATGCCGCCCAAAATTAATGCCATAACAAGCCTTAATAAGATATCTGTATCATTCAGGTTAATTCACCTACTTTATCTATTCTTTAACCCCGCCTTGCATAATTCCACCTAGGATATTTTTTTGGAAGAAAATAACCATTATTAAAAGCGGCATAACTGTGACTAATGCGGCAGCTGAAACAATACCAAAAGGAATTGTATTGTCAGTTTGGTAGAGAGTCATACCAACGACCACTGTTCTTGCCGATTCAAATTGATTTAGAACTTGTGATAGTAAATAATTATTCCATGCGCCAATAAATACCAGGATACTTAAAGAAAAGAAACTGGATTTAAGAAGCGGAAAGATAATTCTAAAAAGTGTTTGAAATAGGGTAGCTCCATCAAGCTCAGCGCTTTCTTCAATTGAAATAGGGATTTCTTTTATTGCTGCAGTCATAAACCAAATGATCATAGGTAAATCTAAAACAGCTATGATTAATGATAAGCCGATTCTTGAATTCAAAAGACCGATTTGGCTATACATTTTAAAAAGTGGATTTATAAGTGTTATGGTTGGTAAAAGAGAAATTGCTAAAATAAAAAGTAAAAAAACTTTTTTTAATTTTATCTCATACCTAACTAAACCATAGGCAGCTAACACACCAATAAACATTGCAATAGCTACTGATAATAAAGAAACAATTAAGCTGTTAGCCATATAGGTGAATAAAGGTTGTCTAGAAATAGCTTGCAAATAGTTATCTAATTGAAAAGATGATGGTATAAGTGTGGGAATCAAACTTGATAATTCACTATCTGTCATAAAAGAAGTAGAAATTAAATAAATCATAGGGAAAACCATTATAAATAGATAAACGATTAACATAAAGCTTCCAATAATTTTTTTTGCATCAGATTTCATAATATTCATCACTCCAATCTTGTTTTTAAACTACCAGAAAAGATCATGCTAATCATAATCGCAACAATAAGCATTATAATTGATAGTGCTGAACCATATCCGATATTACCATAGTTGAAGTAAGTTTTAATTGCATACATAGAAACAGTTTCTGTACTCCCGCCAGGTCCACCATTAGTCATAGCTACAATTAGATCATATACTCTCAAAGAAGATATGATTCTAAATAGAATGGTGACCATCATTGTAGGTTTAATCAGTGGGAGGGTTACATTAATAAATTGTTGTATTTTGGTAGCACCATCTATTTCTGCTGTAACCTTTGTGGTAAGAAAACCTCAAAAGGCAATAAAATTTTTCGGTTTTAATTTTGAACAAGCATTAGAAGATATGAAGATCTATTTTGAAAATATTGATAAAAATAAAATTGCTATTATTTTGAATGAATCTTTTAATCCTTTTGAAAAATTTATTGTGGATGGTCTTGTCAATTGTGGTCTATTTAACAGTGCAAATATTTTTTGTTCTTCCGTTTCAAGATTACAAAAAGATATTTTTTCAATTTTGAAAGAAAAATGGAGAAACCATCCTAAAGAAGTAATACAGGAAATTAATCGAAGCTTATTAAAAAATACTTTTACTTAATTTATTATCCTGTTTTTATGATAATTATGTATTTTCGACTCATTTAACATAAGAGATGAGTGATCTTTATAGCTAAATCATAATAGGAAGTGGGTATTGTAGAATAATAAATCTAATATGCAGAGAATGATAGAGGAATATGACACTATAGAGAATCTATTGGAAGTATCTGAAAATTGCTATTCAAGTATTCCAATAGATAAAAGGTCAGTAATTTTTAAACAACCTATTTTTTATTTCTGAAAGGAAAGTAAATTCAGAAGATGTATATTTTTCTATAAAGTTGATGATTAATTTGATATTGCTATGCACGTCATATTCTAAAAAATTTTTTTAATTTCTGGAAGAATAAAGATATCAGCAGATATGAAGAGGTGTATTTTTTTAACATTAGGTTTAATCAAGATAAAATAACAACAAAGAAGCTAATGAATGTGAGACAAGCTCTCCATCCATTAGCTTCTTAAAATCACTCATCATCCCTAGTTGATAAAGAGGCAATTTTTTTCCGATTAATAAAGTTCTGTTTCAGATATAAAAAAAAGATTCAGTCACAGAGTTATCATTCGGATAACCTGATTTAGAAAAAGGGGAGTAAATATGATTATTATCTAATACTCGTCTAACTTCCTTAGAAGTGTACTGTGTTTTTGATCAAAATATAACATTAAAGATGCATTTTTTTAGATGAGAGCTTCCTTTTCTAATTGTACATTTCTTTTTTCGAAGCGCTTCAATTTAAGCGGTTAAGATGCAATCATTTTCTAATTTTAACCTTAGCATAATTAGTTAATTTATTTGCTTAGACTATTGTATTCTTTGCAAAATTCTGTTTGGTTTTTGTCAGAGTGATAAAGGGTAACAAGAGATTATTTGAATTTTTCATTATAGTGGCTGTATTTTGTTATAAAAGTATCTAGTCTGTTATATAGTTATTTAATTACGTTGTCAATCGTAGCGTTTAAAATAAATTCAAAAATCGATTCAAAATCTTCTGTTACTCGATCGCGAATAATGATGATGCTTAATAAAGTATTGATAATTTCAAATGCTTTTTTTTCACTTACTTTAAGTTTTAAGTTTGCAATGTCCAATGCTTCTTCAAAAAATTTCCAGTTATCCGTTTCAAGTTCAGCAATCAAATCCGGTGGAAGTTTACTAATGAAGGCAATAAAATCGGGATTTGAGAAATCATAAAGAAAAGGAGAATTCTTATACTCTTTGAATAGAAACTTCATTGCCTTGATGAAACCTTCTTTTGATGGAACGGCATATAGTATATTACGCCAGTTTGTCTTTAGTCGATCTTGTACCCTTTTCAATGTATCAACAAATAAGTCTTCTTTTGTTCCATATAATAGATAAAAAGCGCCGGTAGAAATGGACGCTTTAGAAGTCAGTTCAGCGATATTGGTTTTTTTATAGCCATTAATTCCCCAGCTTTTTTCACATTCCATACATAAAGTACTTCTTAGCTCTACTCTTTTTTCTTCTGAAAATCCTTTCGTACTTGTTTTCATTGGCAGCCTACTTTCTAAACCGTGAACTATTTAATATTTATATTCATAATTTTAAATTAAATTGAGAATTTGTCAAGCTTTTGCTATATAGTTTATCTTCTAAAATAATTGAATTTGAGGAAAGATGTTATGATGACTTGACAAAATAAATGATAGGCATTATCATGTGAATATAAAATAATGAATATTCATAAAAAGATATTCAGAACGAGGAATGAGTGAATGTTGAGTTGGACAATGTAATGGAAATCAAAAAGCTGAAAAAATCATTTGATAGTCAGATTGTGTTGGAAAGTATCACATTTTCTTTGCAGAAAGGGATGATTTATGGCTTATTAGGCGCAAATGGTGCGGGAAAAACAACGATTATAAAATCAATTTTTAATCTCATAACACCGGACGAAGGAGAGATCTATTTATTTAATGAAGCAGTGCCACAATCGGTCGATCAATATAAAAAGATTGGCAGTATCATTGAAACACCAGTATTTTATGAAAATATGACTGTGGAAGAGAATCTACTTCTTCATTGCGACTATATGGGTGAACAATTCAAAAATAATATAGACAAAGTCTTAACAGAAGTCGGCTTATTCGATGTAAAGAAAAAAATGATTGATCAGTTGTCTTTAGGTATGAAACAGCGTTTAGGGTTAGGCAGAGCTCTTTTGAATGAGCCAGAATTATTGATTCTGGATGAACCGATAAATGGATTAGATCCTGAGGGTATTATTGATTTTAGAAACTTGATTTTGAAAATCAATCAAACTTATGGAACAACGGTCTTAATCTCCAGTCATATTTTGGCCGAGGTTTTCAAAATAGCTGATACGATTGGAATTGTTTCACAAGGAAAGCTGATAAAAGAAGTTAGTAAAAAAGCTCTGGAAGAAATGGAGTTGGATATTGAAGAGTATTATCTATCACTAGTTAAGGCAGGGGAGCATGTATGACACACCTATTAAAAATCGAATTAAAGAAAATCAACTTAAAAAAACAGATTTTTTCACTTCTCTTGATGAATATGATCGTACTGCTGCTTTCAATATTCACATCAGTATTACTTGCTGATCCTGCGAATGAAGGAGCCCCGGCAGCTGCAACAATGCTTTTGACAACTTCAGAGCTATCGATGTTGATTATACGAGCTGTTTTGATTGTATGGCAGGCGATTTTTATTGTTCAAATTATTATAGAAGAATATAAATCAAAAACGATTACGGTGCTATTTACATATCCATTCAGTAAGAGAGAATTGATTCTAGCTAAATTGGGGCTTATTTTTCTATTAACTGCTGCATTTTCTATTTTTTCAATCATGTTTCAGTCACTGTGTCTTTTTATGCTGAGTCATAATTTTTCTTTAGTTACATTTTCTTCTGAGAGTCTGTGGTCATTGATAATCGTACTTATTTCCAATCTTTTCCTAGGTTTTTTACCCCTATTTATTGGAATGAGGAATGTTTCGATTATTGCTACAATCATTTCATCTTTAGTCATTGTGGTTATTGGTTCTAACTCTCAAGCATCACCTGCTGGATTGCTGGGAGTTCCTGCAGTGTCATTGTTTTTAGGTACGGTGAGTGTTGCTTTGCTGAGTATTACCTATCGTTCCATGCTGAGAAAAGAAGTTTAAATTCAAAATAAAGGAGATTATTATTATGCCAACTGAACTATTTGACAATTCTTTCATCAAAATTCCTGATCAATCTGTTTTAATCTATGTATGGATTGGAACCATTATTTTGGGGGTTATCTTACTTGTTATTGGGTTGATTTTAGGTAAAAGAAATAAAACGAAAAATAAAACTGTTTCCAAAGTATTGATTTGGAGCGGTATAGTCATTGTTCTTGCCCAGGGGGCACAATTACTGACAAGTTTATTGTAAATAAAAGAGAAGGGAATGAGCAGGAATGGATCAAGTGACTCGTTTTTTTGAGAATATCGGACAAAACTTAGGAATTAAGATTAAATTGCCGAAAGTAACGAATCAATATTTTATGATCAGTTTAGTCGTTATCATCGTCAGTTTAGCCTGTTTGAAATTCTCAATGATCTTTTTGATACCAGCTATTTTAGCAGGAGGGAACTTATTGTTAGTAAATAGAGAGTATTAAAAAAATAATTTTTGCTTTATGGGTTGGCAGTTTTTAGTTTGAAATAAACATAAAATAGTTGATTTTTGTACTAACTCATTAGGCTTTTTATTTAGCAGGCGACAATCTGCCTTTAAGAAGTAGTTGTAGGGCGGGGGAGTAACAATTTGCAGGCGACAAACAAAAATTTTTTCGTCACTGCCAATCACTGCGATAGCGTGCTTATACTTGGCAACTTCAATTCCAACATAAAGTATGCGTTATGTTCCAGGTTCCCCAAGCCAATGCAACCTTGCGAAGAGTCAAGCGGTACGCTAGCAAACTTATTAATACTTTGGCAAGGAGCTGTGGTGTGGTTAGGGCTTCATGAAACTGGAGCTGTTGGAAAATAAATTACCCTACAGTGTTTACTGTCAGTATAAAACAATATTCAAGAAAGGAAAGTATATTTATCTGATTGATTTAAATATACAAGGAAAATTATGGAAATTGAACAACATGCAGTTTGGAGTAAAAATTTTGCATATATTATTACAGGGCAAACTCTTTCAGTTTTGGCAAACTCTGTGATGAAATTTGCACTATCGTTGTATATCTTGGATTTAACAAAATCTGCGGCTTTATATGGTACTTTGCTGGCTGTGTCAATTATCCCTACCATTATTTTTTCTCCAATCGGCGGTGTCTTAGCTGATAATTTTAATAAAAAAAATATGATGGTTCTTATGGATGGATTGTATGCAAGTATTGCAGCTTTGATCTATTTTGCGGTTGCTTCAGGAGCAAATATTACAATTATTGCTGTGTGTTTATTGCTGATGTCTGTTGTATCGGCCTTTGAAACGCCGATTGTCCAATCAAGCATGCCTTTGCTGTTCAAACAGGAAAATTTATTAAAAGCGAATTCAGTTGTTAATCAGATTCAGTTGTTTGCAAACTTTGTTGGACCGATTCTTGCAGGTTTTTTATATAGTCTAATAAAGATCGAATGGATTTTTATCATCTGTTTATTTTTATTTTTGGGTGCAGCGTTTATTGAGTTATTTATTAAAATACCAATTCTAGCAGTCAAATTTGAAAATGGAGCGATCGCAACGGTTATCAAGGATTTGAAGGAAAGTTGGTTATTTATCAGAAAAGAAGAACCAGCGATTGTGAAAATCATTTTAGTCTTAGGATCAATTAGTTTTTTTATTTCAGGGCTGCTGTTTGTTGGTATACCTTACATCATCCACATTATCTTAGGACTTGACAGTCAGTATTTAGGGATCAATCAAGGATTGATTTCTTTGGCCGGAATTATGGGTGCTGTAATGGTGGGGGTATTATCAACAAAATTAAACATGAAAAATAGCTATTTGATCGTTAGCTTGTCAAGCTTGCTGGTTATCCTTATAGGGCTTATTTTTATGATTGACATGCCCGCAACAGCAACCTTTGGTCTTTTTACCTTTGTAATTATGTTGCTACAAGCTTTATTTACATTATTTTCAATTTTTATTGTTTCCAATATTCAAGCAAGTACGCCAGTTCAATTGGTAGGAAAAGTCATGTCTTATGTGACAACACTAAGCTTATGTGCTCAGCCGCTTTCACAGGCAGTATATGGTATTCTCTTCGATATTTTTGCGAATTCCGTTTATATTTTATTTATAATCACAGGGTTAATCATGTTGCTGGTTAGTTATTTTTCTAAAAGCGTGTTTAAAAATTTAACGTAATAAAATAGCCAAAAAAGTACAATATTATGAATAGTCCTAAATGTCAGAGCATAACATTACAATTTATGTTCTGACATTTTTTTATTAACTCTGTTAAGGATAAATAGTTTTCAACATGCTCATCAAGGAGCGAAGAACACAGGGCGAATTTATAATGATTTTCAATAGTGCAGGAGTAAAATTGAGCATCATTTGCTAATGGTTTTGAGAGTGAAATTGTCTTTTCATTCAAATCAAATGAATAGGCATCTAACGGAATGGATAATCCTGCCCCGATTTTTTTCGTAAATGCTTCTTTTAAAGTCCAAATTGAATAAAATGCTTCAATTTCTTCCAGCTGGTTTTCTCTAGAATGAATGAATTGTTGCTCCTTAGTTGAAAAAAAAGAAGAGATACTTTTAAGATCAATTTTTTCCATACGTTCAATATCTATACCCACAGGTAAACTGCTGATTGAGCAGGCAATAAAGCCGCTGGAATGAGTTAGGTTAAAAAAAATATCAGGATGCGAAGCTAAAAATGGTTTTCCATAGTTTGATCTTGAAAAAGTTAAGTGATCTAGTGGCAGGTGACAATGATTAAATAGCATGCAGCGCAATAAAATGCCGGCAGCAAGTGAGCGTAATTTATCATCTGAGAATTTAAATTTTTTGATCTGATTTTGTCTCTGTGTATCAATTAAAGAATACCAATCAGACCAAGTATTTGAATCTAGTGAGCAATCAATTTTTAAATAATTTGTAATTAACATTAAGTACCTCGAATTTAAAAGTAATGAAATATAGATAAGTATATTTAACATTTTTATAGATGTCAACTACTATTTCAATTTGTAAATAGTATAAATATAAAAAAATAATGATTTTTTTAATAAAAGTAATGATATTTTTAAGATTGAATCGATAGAAAAATAGTTTGACATTTTGATGAAATTTTAATAGAATTTGAATTGAAATACATGAATATTCATGCGTTTTTATTCACATGTTTTCTGATAGAGTAGAAATGATTGGGTGTTTGTAATATTTTTTATTTTTGAAAAATAGATGATGGGAGTTGGAAACTACGTTGATTAACGATTTACAAAAGAAGGATTATGATAAAGTTATTTATGACTTTAATCCGAATTGGCATGTTGAACACGAAGAAATTGACTTAGTAATGTGGTTCGAACAGATAGTCAGGAAATATCCACAAAGGAAAGCGATTGGTATTAGTAATGATACAATAACCTATGAACAACTAGACCGAAAAGCAAATTATGTTGCAAAAGTCCTTGCAGAATCTGGTGTTGAAAAAGAAGACCTAATCGGTGTTATCATGGATCGATCAATTGAACAAATCATTACGATTTTAGGTATCCTAAAGTCAGGAGCTGCTTTCTTGCCAATAGACCCAGAGAATCCGGAAGAAAGAATCAGTTATATCATTCAAGATAGCAATGTAAAACAAATAATTACTGATATATTTTTGGGAGAAAAATACAAAAAAATCGTAAATAAAAAAATTATTTGTCCTGATTTTTCGAGGGAAAGTGATCAGAAATTGACCATATCCTACTCACCGAATCAACTGGCGTATGTGATATATACATCGGGAACAACCGGCAATCCTAAAGGTGTTATGGTTGAGCACAAAGGATTGGTGAATTTTATAAGATGGAAGTTAAAAACAGCAAAATTTGATGAAGATAGTGTTATGCTTCAAAAAGCGACTTGTTCTTTTGATGCAGCAGTTGGAGAAATTTTTTTGGGGCTTCTGGGTGGAGTGAAATTACAATTATTAACTGATCAGGAGAATAATAATTTTAGTCTGCTATTAGATATTATTCAAAAAAATCAGGTAACCCATATGGTTATGATCCCAACAGTACTTTCAGTCCTTTTAGATTATGCAGCTGAGGTAGAAAAACAAGCCTACTTATCCTGTTTAAAGATACTCTACATTGCTGGAGAAAAATTGGAAGAGCCTTTAGTTAGAAAAATTTGCCGATTGACCTCTTTAGAAAAAGAGAACATTTACAATCTTTATGGTCCAACAGAAGCTTCAATTGGATCGACATATTTTCATTTAGCAGAATTGGGAGACCAGTCTAGTGTATCAATTGGTAAAGGTATCGATAATGCGATAATTTATATCATGAATGGAAATAAAATTTGTGGAGTAAATGAATCAGGAGAACTATGTATCGGTGGATTGGGTGTAGCAAGAGGGTACTTGAATCGACCGGATCTGACAAAAGAAAAATTTGTTGACAATTATTTTGGTCTACCTGGAAAAATATATAGAACAGGTGATTTGGCAAAATGGCAGGAAAATGGGAATTTAGAATACTTAGGACGAATTGACGAGCAAGTAAAAATTAATGGGCTAAGAATTGAATTAAGTGAAATAAAAAATATTTTAGCTGACTATCCAAAGATCGATGATGCTGCGGTAATTGTTTCTGAAAAAAATCAATTGATTGCTTATTTTGTTTCCAAAGAAAATTATCAAGAAACACAACTGCAAGAGTATTTAGAGAAGAAACTGCCGCTATATATGGTGCCCAAAAGGTTTGTACGCATCGAAGTGCTGCCAGTAAATAATAATGGGAAATTAGATAAAAGTCAGCTTCCTGCTGTTGAAGAAGAATTAATGATTGATTCTAGAGTAATTATTCAACCTAAAACGGAAAAAGAACGTGTACTTATTTCTGCATTTTCTAGTGTATTAAATAACGATAATATTGGCTGCAATCATAATTTCTTTGAAGTCGGCGGTGATTCTATCAAAGCAATTAGAATTGTTTCAAGATTGCGGGAGTCAGGTTATGAATTGAGTGTTCCGACAATTATGGCTGAGAAAAATATCAGCAGTATAGCTCCGCATATCAAATCGATTCAGTCTGAAATATTGGAGCCGACGATCGTTGGTGTCAGTCCATTGTCTCCTATTCAAAAATACTTTTTTGACAGTAATCTTCCAGAGCCGGCCTATTTTAACCAAACATTTTTGTTGGAATGTGAAGAACTGAGAGCAGCAGATTTTGAAGCAGCACTAGCGGCAGTTTGTAATCACCATGATTTATTGAGAGCTGTATATAAAAATGGAGAACAGATCATTAAAGAACCAGATAATCCAACTATTTTTGAACTGCTAATGTTTGATTTAGCTGATAGTGAAGAGTCATTTGTTTTTGAACAGATGAAAAGCATAAGTGATCAGGTTCAATCAACATTAAATTTAGCAGAGGGACCATTAATTAAGGCAGTCCTTTTCAGGACAGGCCAAAAGGATTATATTTCTTTGATTGTTCATCACTTAATGGTGGATGGTATTTCTTGGCGTATTTTAGTTGAGGATATTAACACAGCTTACAGACAATTACTGGAGAAAAAAGTAATTCAGCTGCCATTGAAAACAGCATCATTTTCTAGATGGTGTCGAACATTGGAAGAATTCAGCAAATCAGAGATGCTGGAAAGAGAGCGTTTGTACTGGGATAGTATCAGTAAACAAGTTAACCAATCTGATGCGATTTTGTGTACGCCGCAAGATCAGCAGGGAACTGGATATGACGAGATATCATTATCTGAAGAATTGACGAAAAATCTTATTTTTCATTCAAACCAATCATACAATACAGAAATCAATGATTTGCTTGTAACGGCACTTTTTAGAACCGTAAGAAACTTGACAAATGCTGATACTATCGGTATTCGAATGGAAGGGCACGGACGTGAGCCGATTCATACGCCAATTCATATTGACAGAACGATTGGTTGGTTTACAACGATTTATCCTGTTGTTTGTACAGAAATTGGCAGAAAATTACAAGAAGATATCAAAAAGGTGAAGGAAAATCTACGCCGTATTCCCAATCATGGATTGGGCTATAGTGTTCTAAATTGCTACGATGAGACCTTTGCCGGTGTCCAGACAGAAATAACATTTAATTATCTTGGTGATTTTGAAAAAGAAGCTTCTGACTATAATATACAAATAAATACAGTAGAGTATGGTGCTCAAATTTCTGAAAATAATCATTTTGGAACACCTATTTCTATTGATGGTTCGTTGAATAATGGAATCATTTCGTTTGTTTTTATTTATGATAAATCTCAATGCAGCGAGTCCTTAATCAAGGAACTTAAGACAGTGTTCGAAAAGGAATTAACAACTATTGTCAATCATTGTCTAAATAAAGTAGGCGCTGAAAAAACAGCCTCTGATTTTGGCGAGACAGCATGGGATGAAGAAGAATTTAGAAAAGTAGAAGCAGCATTCACAACACGGAATGCATATATTGAAAAAATCTATCCACTGACGCCTCTTCAAGAGGGGCTGTTGTTCCATGAGCAAAAGGCAGCATCAGCCAGTGCATATATTGTTCAGTCGACCTATGAATTAGGCATGATTGATTTATCATTATTTAAACGAGCACTTGATTTGCTTGTACAAAAGCATAGTGCTTTAAGAACGAACGTTATTTATAAGGATGTTTGTATACCTAGGCAAGTGATTCGCCAGTTTGCTGTTTGTGACTGCGAAATGATTGATTTATCAGAGGCGACAGCTAAGGAGCAAGAGCTGAAAAGGCTTGAACAAGAGGACGTTCAAGGTGGTTTTGATTTTGAAAATGATGCACTATTTCGTGTAAAGTTGGTCAAGATCAGCCAAAACAGCGTTAAGATGATTATGACTTTCCATCACATTATTATGGATGGCTGGTGTAATTCGATTTTATTGTCGGACATAAAATCTTTTTATGATCGGTTACTCGCAGGTGAAAGTGATAAAAATATCAAGGCAGAATTTGAACCAGACTATACTCACGCTGAGCATGTTCATTATTTGGAAAATATGGATATTCGTGCATCTAAAGAATACTGGAAGACTTTATTAGAGGACTATACAACCATTGCCGACATTTCACCGACAACGGTCACCACTGTTGAGGCAAAAGAAAATAAAGTGGGTCAAATACTTGATCTGCACGTAACACAACAGATTCGTTCTTTAGCAAAAGAATTAAAAGTGACAGTCAATACTGTTTTTGAATCTGCTTGGGGTATTTTATTGCAAAACTATACGAACACTGAGGATGTTGTTTTTGGACAAGTTGTTTCAGGAAGAAATAGTCCAATCAGCAATATTGGGGATAAAGTCGGATTATTTATCAACACTATTCCTGTTCGTGTAAAAAATGCAAAGGATGAGACATTTGCAACGATTGCTGCTAATTTACAAGAACAACTGAATCAAAGCGGAAACTATGATTTATATCCACTGAGTGAAATTCAAAATGAGAATAAATTAGGAAATAAATTGATTCAGACAATTGTTGCCTTTGAAAATTATGAGGATGCTTCTCAAGCTGGAATACAAGCACCCTTATTTACGCTAGAAAGAATTAGAGAAGAGACGAATTACGACCTTACATTATCTATTCAAGAAGGTGAGACCTTTGCAATTAGTTTACTGTTTGATAGTAAAAAATATTCAGAGCAAGGGGCAATGCATATTTTGACTCATTTTTGTCAAATGCTTAAATCGGTTGCAGCTGCACCGCAGCAGCAGATTTCAACCTGTGACTTTCTTACCGCTGAACAGCGTATTCAGATTGAAAAAGGATTCAACCAAACGAAAGAGGATTTTCCTGATAAGAAATCAGTTATCGATCTATTTAATAGTATCTTGCCGATGCATCAAAAACAAGCAGCAGTGTCCTCAGAAGGAATTACGGTAAGCTATGAACAGCTTGACCGGCTTTCGACAAATTTAGCGTATAACTTAAAAGCTGTTGGTATCATTAAAGGCGATTTAGTTGCAGTGGTGGCTGATCGTAAAGTAGAAACGATCATCTTCTTTTTAGGTATTTTAAAAGCAGGTGCAGCTTATTTGCCGATTGATGTTAATAATCCGTTAGAAAGAACCGCGTTCATTCTTGATGCTGCCAAATGTAAAGTGATTTGTGATCCGAGTCAGCAAATAAATGATCAGCAATTAGTGGAAAACTATAAAGTAATCACACCAGATGCATTTGATGAAGGGACAACCAAAGGAGAACTGCCTCAAATTGATGCAGAAGATTTAGCCTATGTTATCTATACCTCAGGTACAACAGGTGTTCCAAAAGGGGTTATGATTACACACAAAAATATTTTGAGATTGGTTAAAAATACAAACTATGTTGAATTTAATGATAGCCGTATTTTACAAACCGGCTCACTGACATTTGATGCCTGCACTTTTGAAATTTGGGGTGCGTTATTAAATGGCGGCGAGCTGTTCATGACGACGACAAATGTTTTACTTGATCCCGAACGGCTTGAAGAAGTGATCCAAATGAACAAAATCAACACATTATTTATTACTACAGCATTATTTGTAAATATTGTTGAGCTTTATCCGAAAGCATTCAGCACACTTAAACGAATTCTTGTCGGCGGAGAGAAAATTGTTTCTGCACCAATCAAGCGATTTAAGAAATTTAATCCAAGTGTAAGCATCTGCAATATTTATGGACCGACTGAGAATACGACATTCTCTTTATTTGAAGAACTTGATTATGAAATAGAAACGATTGTACCTATAGGGAAACCAATTTCAAATACCACTGCCTATGTAATGAAAGACGGTCGGTTGTGTGGAATAGGGATTCCAGGCGAACTTTACCTTGGCGGTGCTGGAGTAGCAGCAGGATACTTGAATTTAAAAGAGAGCACAGATGAAAAATTTGTTATTTCAGAATCTAATGAACGATTGTATAAAACAGGTGATCTTGTGCGTTGGCTTGAGAATGGTTCGATTGACTATCTTGGACGTATTGACGATCAAGTGAAAATTAGAGGCTTTAGAATAGAGCTGGAGGGAATCACTACTGTAATCAAACAATTCCCTTATGTAAGTAATGCAATAACGATTATTTTTGAGGAAAATGGTCAAAAAGAGATTTGCTCGTACGTTCAATTTGAAGGTACAGCAGATATTGAATTAGTTCGTCATGATTTGATAGTAAAACTGCCGCATTATATGGTTCCGAAAGTAATCATGAACATGGAGAAATTTAAGCTTAATAAAAATGGAAAGATCGATAAATCAGTGTTGCCTGCTCCGGAAAAAATAGAGGAGCCTGGATTTGCAGCGGCACGTAATGAAACAGAGCGTATTGTCTGTGATACATTTTCTGATATTTTAGCTTTTGATAAAGTTGGAGTGAAAGATGATTTCTTTGCGCTGGGCGGTCACTCATTAAAAGTTATGCAGTTGTCGACTAAACTTGCAGCTGTAACAGGAATTAAACTATCTTTAGAAGAAATTATGACAGCACGAACTGTTGAGAAAATTGCCCAAAAATTACAACTGGGAGAAGCTTACCAGCCGATTGAAAAAGGGAACAGTTTAGTGGCAAGTTCAGCACAAAATCGTATTTTATTGGTAGAAGAAGCAGTAACAAACAGCACAACTTATAACATTCCAGTTGTGTTAATGATTGAAGGATCGTATTCACTCAACACTTTAAAGCATTCAATGAAGCTGCTAAGTGAAAAATATGAAATACTGAGAACCTCATTCATCTTTAAAGACGGGAACTATTTCCAGACGATTGCTGATGAAGCTGCGATTCCAATATCCGTTTCAACGATTAAAAAAGATACATTAAATCAAGCAGTTTTTGATTTTATTCAGCCATTTGATTTAGCTGAAGGACCATTACTCAGAGGACATGTTTTTACTTTCTCACCCAATGAGCATGCTTTGGTAGTTGATTTTCACCATACTATTTTTGATGGTGAATCAATTCCGATCTTTGTTAATGAACTTACTGCGTTGTATAACGGTGAACAAGGAAGGGATATAAAAATTCAGTACAAAGACTATAGCTCTTGGAAAAACCAGTTAGATCTCCAGCAACAAGAGAATTTTTGGCTGAACAAATTGGCAGATGCGGAACTCAATACGGAATTTCCAACTGATTTTGTTAGAGGCTCTGATGCAAACTTTATCGGAAATAGTGTATCTATTACTCTTCCGGCGAGTGTAAAAGAACAAATTCAAGATTTTGGAAAGAAGCACGGCATCACAAACTATATTTTTTATACAGCTATTTTTGACTTACTACTTTCAAAGTATACGAGAAAAGAAGAGATTATTATAGGAACAGCTATTTCAGGAAGAAATCATCCCGATCTAGAGAATATGCTGGGTATGTTTGTAAATACAGTTGTTTTGAAACAAGAAATTGATTCGGAACGTTCATTTGCTGCGTTTGTTAAAGACGTACAAGCCAATTTCTTTGACGTATTTAAAAATCAAGATTATCCATTTGAAAAATTAGTCGAAAAACTTGGAATTCAATCAAGTCAAACACGCAACCCAATTTTTGATATTATGTTTTCTTATGAAAAATTGGAGGATCAGGAATATTTATTAGACAATGCAGTGCTGCGGCATTATGAACTGCCCAATACTACAGCAAAATTTGATTTGACATTGACGGTCAAAGAGCATCCTGAAAAGGTTCTGCTAAATTTTGACTATGACTTCAAGTTGTATAAAGAAGAGACTATGAAAAAAGCATTAGAACACTTTGTGATGCTGCTTACCCATGTACTTGAAGAGTCGAATCGTTCATTAAGTGAGCTTTCAATGATTGATCCAGTCGAAGAAAAAAAATTGTGTCATACATTTAATACACAATCATTGACGCTGTTACAACACGAAACAGCTGCTTCCTGGTTTGAGGAAAATGTAAAGAAATACCCTGACCGCATTGCAGTTGGCATTGGGGACAAAGAGGTCACTTATGCGGAATTGAATCAAATGGCGAATGGCGTTGCTAAAAAATTAAAAGAATCAGGGGTCCGCAGACAAGATGTAGTTGGATTGCTGTTTCATCGTTCAATCGAATTTGTTGCATCAATTTATGGTGTTTTAAAAGTTGGAGCAGCTTATCTGCCAATAGATGTCGAATTACCGAATAAACGAATTGAATATATTTTAGAAAACAGTCATACAAAAGTAATCTTGACGAATGAAGAAGTCCAGCGATCAAATCTAAAAACAATTCTTGTTTCAGCTGAAGATAGAATAGAAGAGAATTTACCTCTGGACGGTACGGCTGAAGATTGTGCGTATATCATCTATACATCAGGCAGTACAGGACATCCTAAAGGTGTTGAAATCAAGCACAGTAGTTTGATTAATTTAATTGAATGGCAAAAAGAGCAGGGGAATATTACTGACCATAGTGTTGTGTTACAAAAAGCTACTTGTTCTTTTGATGCCTCTGTTTGGGAAATCTTCCTAGCAACACTTTCAGGAGTAAAACTTCAAATGATTTCAGAAGAAGAGAATCAGGATTATGCAAAATTACTCCAAATCATTCAAGAAAAACAGGTTACACATACATTGATGGTACCGACCGTTTTTGATTCTATTTTGGATTATATGAAAGCAGAAAATTTAACCGATGCATTTGATGGTTTGGAAAAAATCTATTTAGGTGCAGAGGCTTTGACAGTGAAGCTATTAGAGAAATATGCAGAAGTAACGAACGGCAAACAAAACTTAACTAAGATTACAAACTTATATGGACCAACAGAGACAACTGTTTGTGCAACTTTCCATGAAGTAAGTCAGGAAGATTTAGCTGATCGTATTGCGATTGGGAAACCTGTCAGAAATACACAGGTTTATATTATGAATGAAGGCAGGCTGTGCGGAATAGATGTAGCAGGAGAAATTTGTGTTGGCGGAATGGGTGTCTTTAAGCAATATTCAGGATCAGAGCGTTTAACTGAGGAAAGGATGCTCCAAAGTACGATCAATGAAGGTCAATTATTATATCGAACAGGTGATTTAGGTAAAGTAGATCAATATGGGCGAATCCATTATCTTGGTCGGATCGACAAACAGATTAAAATTCGTGGATTTAGAATCGAAATTGAAGAAATCGAAAAAGAGCTTCTAAAACTACCAACTATTTCAAATGCAGCTGTGATTGTCAATGAAAGTCTGGGCAGTCCGCAAATCTGTGCCTATTTAATAAGTGATACACAGATAGATATTTCTAAGATTTCTGCTGAATTGAAGGATGTCTTTCCAGATTATATGATTCCGACTTTTATGAAACAAATTGAAGAGTTACCAGCAAATCATAATGGAAAGCTGGATGAGAAAGCATTACAAGCTATACCGATTGAATACAATACGGCGATCGTTCCGCCTAAAACGAAGGACGAAGCTAAACTGTTGCCATTGTTCAAAGAGGTGCTGAACATTGAGGATATTGGAGTGACTGATAATTTCTTTGAGCTTGGCGGTTATTCGCTTAAAGCTGTGGAATTATCACGAAGAATTGAGCAAGAATTTAGTTTACGAGTGTCGTTAAAAGATATTATGAAAGAACAAAATGTGGAAAATATTGCCAAAATTATCAAGAAAAAAAATAAAAAGGTCTTTAAACCACTGCTAAAAGCCGCTGAGGAGTGCTTAGATGAGTAAAAAGTATTTAATGAGTTCCAACCAAAAACGAATATTTACACTTGAACAATCTCGGGAATCAAGTCTTACCTATAATATGCCGCTTGTTTTAACATTTGAAAAAGCGTTAGATTATTCTCGTTTAAATGAAGCCTTCAATCACTTATGTGAACGTCATGAATCACTTCGAACAAACTTTTTGCTTGAAAAGGATAAGTTCATACAGTGTATCTATCCTTTAAAAAAACAACAAGTTGAAATGATTGATGGGAAAACAGGTGCGGAGGTCATCAAAAAATTTGTACGTCCATTTGATTTGGAAAAAGACTCATTGATTCGAATGGGGCTGGGAAAAGACCAAAACGGGCTTACACTTTTGATGATTGATGCGCATCATATTATTTCTGATGGTGCTTCCACAGGGATTTTACTAAAAGAGTTTAGTGCATTATATGATGGAGATGCCTTGGAGCCGGTAGAGCTTCATTACAAAGATTTTTCTGCTTGGCAAAATAATTTGGATATTGAAGAGCAAGAAGAGTTTTGGCAGGAAGAATTCCTTGAGCCGTTGCCGGAAACAGAACTGCCGATTGATTTTAAACATCAACATCAAGCGTTTGCAGGACATCATGTAGAACGAAAAATCAACAGCTCTATCAAAAAGAGGATCGACGAGCTGAATAAAGAGACTCGCTCAACCGGATTTACGTTGTTTTTAACAACACTGATGATTTTTCTTTCCAAATTGAATCGTCAAGACCGAGTTGTAGTTGGAACTGTTGCTGAAGGTAGGAGTCATCCTTCAGCAGAAGAGATGATTGGAATGTTTGTAAATACTTTACCAATCATTGAAACAGTGGATCATCAAAAAAATTTTTTAGAGATTCTGGAAGCTGTCAAAAATAAGAGTTTGGATGTTTTTGAAAATCAGGATGTTCCATATGAAAAAATTGTAGAATATTCTTCTAAAAATCCGATTTTTGATGTGATGTTTTCTTATGAAGTTGGTTATGATGAAATGATCCAGATGGGCGGACAGTATGCAAAAATTGAACAAATTCAATTAGCAGTCTCCAAATTTGATTTAACGATTACCTTAATTGAACATGCTGAAGACTATACAATTAACTGGGAGTATCATTCAGGGCTGTTTAAGGAAGAGACGATCCAGCAGTTAGCAGAACATTTTAATGTACTGCTGGAAAATCTTTTGACTCACCCAGCAGAACCTGTGTCTACACTTCAGTATCTAAAAAAAGAACAGCTTCTTCAGATCAAAGAAGCGTTCAATCGGTCCCAAGAGTTGATAAGTCCCTCTGATTTTGTTTCGCCTATTGATCAATTTGAAAACCAGGTGCTGAAAAATCCAGATAAGACTGCTTTGTATTATTTAGAAGAACAAATTACTTACAGTCAGTTGAACGAGCGGGCAAATGCTGTAGCCAATCAGCTAAAACAAACTGGGATTGGAAAAAATGATGTTGCGGCGTTGATCGTTGCTCATTCTCCGGAATTGATTGTTGGGCTATTGGGGATTTTGAAGACAGGAGCAGCATACCTGCCTATTACACCGACAACACCAATTGAACGGATAAACTATATGATAACTAATAGTCAGGCGAAAGCCGTCTTGTGCTCGTCAACAATTGAGCGGACTGTTACTGACAAACTTGATTGTAAACCGACAATTTTTGATTTTAAAAATAGTTCCAAAGCTTCTATTACTCGTAAGCAAGCTGAAGCAACAGATCTCAGCTATATCATCTATACATCAGGAAGTACGGGAACACCTAAAGGAGTAATGATCGAAAACCATTCCTTAGTGAATTTGATTAAATGGCAGGAAAAAGAAGCAGAGATAAATGAAACTAGTATTATTTTGCAAAAAGCCATTTATACTTTTGATGCTTCGGTTTGGGAAATTTTCTTAGCGTTACTTTCAGGATCATCATTACAGCTTTTATCGGTTGAAGAACAGGATGATTTTGGTCTGCTGCTGAATATCTTTGAAAAAAATCATGTGACGCATTTTCTATTAGTTCCAACGTTTTTAGAGGCTTTATTGGATTACACAAAAGAAAATAGCCGTGCTGCAGCTTTTGCAACAATTCAAGCAGTGTATATAGGTGCAGAAAAAGTAACCAATCATCTGCTTCGCAAGTTTGTCGAGATCACAGGCAAAGACCGATCAATAATCCGCAACTTATATGGTCCGACAGAGGGAACGGTGTGTGCAACGTATTATCGCTATTCAGAGCAGCTGGATAATCAGGATACATTGATCGGTAAGCCGATTAAAGGATCAAAAATCTATGTGATGAATGGACAAACCTTCTGTGGAATTGATCTGCCGGGAGAATTATGTATTGGCGGCGAAGGCGTTGCAAGAGGCTACTTGAACCAACCTGAGTTGACAGCAAAACAATTTATAACACTTGATGGAGAGGTAATCTACAAAACAGGAGACTTAGGGAAATATCGTGCAGACGGTTCGATAGATTATCTGGGACGGCTGGATAATCAGGTGAAAATCCGTGGATTTCGGGTAGAGCTGGCTGAAATAAAGCAAGCACTATTACAGGCAGAGAATGTGAAATCAGCAGCTGTTGTAACAAAGAAGTTAAATGGTACGACGCATCTATGTGCATATGTAGTAGCAGAAATAACATCTGAAAATGTGTTAAAGGAGCATTTGAAGCAAAAATTACCGGACTACATGGTGCCGAATTATTTTATATTTTTAGAACAATTGCCGATAACGGCAAATGGTAAATTGAATGAAAAGCAATTACCGGAACCAGTATTTATGCATGAAAAAAATGTTTTGAAGCCGGAAACTGAAAAAGAAGAGCTGGCAGTTAGACTATTCAAAGAGGTTTTACAGCTGGAGCAGGTTAATCTTTTAGATAGTTTTTATGAGTTGGGCGGGGATTCGATCAAGGCGATCCGCATTGTTTCAAAAGCCCGTGAGCTGGATTATCAACTAACTGTTAAGGAAATCATGCAGGCTAAAACAATTAGAGAAATTGCTCAAAAAATGAAGAAGCACACGCAGCAGCTAACACAGGAAATGGTCACAGGCACTGTCAGCCCTACACCTGTTCAATCGTTTTTCTATTCAAGTCATTTAAACAAGCCGGAACATTTTAATCAGTCAATGATTTTACAAACGAATCAGGTATTGAATACAGACTATTTACAAGAAGCATTAGATGGGCTTGTTTATCACCATGACTTGTTGAGAATGTGTGTGGATCAAAGTGAACAGAAGATCCTGCCTTGGGAAAAAGGGAAGAACTACACTATCCATTTCTTTCAATTAAGCGAAGAGCATATGGATGTATCTGAAGAAATTCAAACGATCGGTGCTGATTTTCAAGCAAAATTTAGGTTTAATCAGTCGCCGCTGCTTAGAATATTAGTGTTTCAGTCAAAAACAGCTGCTTATGTTTGGGTTCAGATGCATCATCTGATCGTAGATGCAGTATCTTGGCAAATTTTTATTGAAGATTTAAATAGCAGCTACAACCAGTTGCTTAAGGGGCACGAGCTTCAGCTTCCGTCTAAAACCATTTCTTATCTTTCTTGGAGTGAAGGATTAAAGGAAGCTGTTAAAAGTTATGAAATCAGCAAAGATTTAACTTACTGGCAAGAAATAAATCAAAAAGTAACAGAGTCAACTGTTTTTGATCAAATGAGCGCCTCTATACAAACACAAACGCACACCTTTACCTTTACAGTAGGGAAAGCTGAAACGGAACAGCTGCGCTTTTCTGCAAACAAAGCCTTTTCCACTGAGCTAAGTGATTTGTTATTGACCGCCTGGACAACTACGTTAGGGCACTTCTTTAAACGTTCGACTGTTTCCTTTACATTGGAAGGGCATGGTCGTGAACTATCTGATTCAATCGGTTCTGTCGATCGGACGATCGGTTGGTTTACTTCAATGTATCCGTTAGTTCTCATGATTGAAGATACCTTACCGGAATCAATCAAGCTGGTGAAAGAAACGATCAGAAAAATTCCTAACAAAGGGATAACCTATGGACTTTTAACTAATTACACTGACAAAATCGTAAACGAGAAAACAGATGTGACGTTTAATTATCTGGGAGAGCTGGGAGCAATCCAAGAGGATGAACAAATATTTTCAATCAGTGAGATTGCGAATATAAATGATAGTGCTTCAGAGAATTCAATCGGCAGCCCTTTATCTATTAACTGCTATCTTCAAAACGATCAATTAGTGACGGATTTGGTTTATGCAGAGCCGTTTTTATCAGCTGACGAAGTATCTGTTATCAGCGAGATGTATCAAAAGGAACTTTCAACAGTTATTAACTATTGTGTAACCAGAGGTGAAACACAAAAGACGGCCTCTGATCTGGGAGAACTTTCATGGAGTCAGGCAGAGTTCGATACGGCACAAGAACGTGCCGTTGAGATTGGTAATGGAGGCATTCAGCGAATCATCCCGTTAACATCGATGCAGGAAGGATTACTTTATCACAAACTATTAGATGAGACTTCGACCAGCTATGTCATTCAATGTTCATACGATGTGAATGCTGAAATAAATCAAACGATTTTAGCACAAAGTCTAATACAGCTTGGAGAAAAACATCCTGCATTAAAAACCAATATTCTATACAAAGATATCAAAGAACCACGTCAGGTAATTTACTCCGGTCGTCTTTTAGAAAGTAATTATTATGATCTTTCAAAAGAAGAAGATGCTGAGGCTGAATACCTTCGGTTCAAGACTGCTGATGTCAATAGAGGATTCGATCTGGAAAAAGAAGCATTATTTAGAGTAACTTTAGTAGAAATGCCAGAATGTCAACGCCTGATCTTTACGTTCCATCATATTATTATGGACGGCTGGTGTTTGTCGATCGTACTGAATGACTGGATGAAGCTCTATGCTTCTCTGGAAAATGGGAATCAATATGTTCGTTTAGCACCAACTGAAGCGGATACAATTTATGAGGAGTACGCTCGGACAGTAACTGCACTAGATAAAGAAGCCAGTCTGGCATATTGGGAAACTTTGCTGGAGGAATATGAAACACAAGCAGGATTCACAGGAATGTATCCTAAAAACGACCATAATGCTGAAGTTAGAGCAATTTTTGAGACCCTCTCAAGTGAAGAAACCAGTATCCTCCAAAAATTTGCCAACCAAAACAGTGTAACAATGAATACGATCATAGAAGCTATGTGGGGATTGGTTTTACAACGGTACAATCACACTGGTGATGTTGTTTTTGGAAAGATGGTTTCCGGCAGAAACATGCCCTTAAATGGGATCGAGCAGGCAGTAGGGCTTTTTATCAACGCAATACCAGTCAGAGTTAAAAATAAGGAAACTGATCCATTTGTGACGATTGTTCAAGAGCTTCAAAAACAATCGCTTGAAAGTGATGCTCATACGTACTGCTCACTATCAGAAATTCAAAATAGAAGTCTGTTAGGGAAAGAATTAATCCAAACAATTGTTGTTTTTGAAAATTATGCCGTTCAAGAAGCAGATAATTTTATTGATTTTCTGGGAGAAATGGAAGATTATCGTGAACAGACAAGCTATCCGATTTCGCTAAGTGTCGGCTCTTCAGAGCAGCTGAGTTTTAAATTGATGTTTGATGAACGACTGTTTACAACAATTGAAGCTGAATATATTTTATCCAGAGTTGTGTGCGGATTAAAAGAACTGGCACAGAATAACCTGTTGACATGTGGTGATTTTTCATTAGTGAGTAAGGCTGAGCAAGATAAAGTAATTTGGGGATTCAATCCGGAAAAATACAATAATCAAAGCTACCCGACGATTTTAGCAGCATTAAAGGCACAGGCTGATATGCAGCCGGATAAGATTGCTGTTGTATTTGAAGAAACACAGCTAACCTACAAACAATTAGAAGTTCAGTCAACCTGTTTGGCGCAACGCCTTCTTGAAGCTGGTGCAAAAGATGCAGCCTATATCGGATTGTATTGTGACCGAACGCCGGAAATGGTTATTGGAATTTATGGAATAATGAAAACAGGGGCAGCATATATTCCTTTGGCGCCAACTTTACCGGAGGAGAGAATTGCTTATATCTTAGCAGATAGCGGTATCGAAATTGTTGCTGATGCAAGTAAGACAGGGCAGCCATCACGTTTTCCAGCAGTCCATTCAGTTACGTATACTGTTGATGAGCTGGAAAATGACTCCATGTTGACTGTTGCTTTACCTAAAGTGGAGCCAGATGATAAAGCTTATGTGATTTATACTTCAGGAACCACTGGTCAGCCCAAAGGAGTGACTGTTGGACACGCTTCTTTGATGAATTTAGTGAATTGGCAAAAAGAGTATTTTGAACTGGATTCAAATCAGACAATCCTTCAGCAATTTTCTTTGATTTTCGACGGTTCAGTGTTTGAATTGTTTGCTGGTTGCTTAACAGGTGGAACACTTGAGATCATATCCGATGAAGTTAAAAATGATCCAGATCGTTTCCTGCAAAAATTAGATCAAAAAATCTTAATTACCGTGCCGTCTCTTTTCAAAATGCTGCTGGAATTTGCAGAAGAAAATAATCGTCAGGATGAAATCAGTCAGCTAAGTAAAGTAGGGCTTGCTGGTGAGGCAACAACAATGGCATTAGTAGAAAAATTCTATCAAGTTATGACGGATGAACAAACAACTCTCTATAATTTATACGGTCCAACAGAAACAACGGTCTGTGCATCTGCTTATCAGGTAAGCAATCAGCACTATAAAACAGTTCCAATCGGTAAAGCTGTTGCGAATTCCCAACTATTTGTTTTTCATCAGGAAAAGCTGTGTGGAATTGGTATGCTGGGGGAACTATGTGTCAGTGGTGATAATTTAGCTTTAAATTATTTAAATAATGAGCAGATAACTTCAGAAAAATTTGTTGAAAATCCAGTGATGCCGACAGAAAAAATGTATCGAACAGGAGACTTGGTACGTTGGCAGGAAAATGGAGAGCTTCAGTATGTTGGAAGAATAGATGAACAGGTGAAGATTCGCGGATTTAGAATCGAATTAGGTGAGATTGAAAATCACTTAGGTCTGATCCCTTCTATTTGGGATACTTGTGTGATTACCAGGAAGATTAACAATGAGTTAGTGATTTGTGCCTATATTGTAACAAATGGAAATATTACGGTGCCTGAAGTGAAAGAGCAATTAAAACAAACCTTGCCTGATTATATGGTTCCGTCTTTTATCACGATAATGGAGAAGCTTCCCGTGACAAAAGCAGGAAAAATTGACAAACGAGCTTTACCTGAACCTAAACAAGAGCAAAACAGCACCTACGAAGCACCAAGAAATGAAATGGAGATGATGATTTGCAGTTTGTTTGAAGAAATATTAGAAGTCGATCAAGTAGGAATCGATGATGATTTCTTTGAGCTGGGCGGACATTCTTTAAAAGCTGTTCAATTAGCAAACGGTATCTCAAAAGCATCTGCTGTAAAAGTACCATTAAGTGAGATTCTTCAGGAAAAAAATGTCCGACATTTAGCAGAAAAGGTCAAAAAATTAGCAGTGACAGATTCTTTGATACTTGAGAGTATCGAGATAGTAGATGATGAGGAGTTATAATGGTGAGTAAAAAATATTTAATGAGCTCGGCTCAAAAAAGAATCTATACAATTGAACAGGTTCAGGGAAAAAGTACCACATACAATATCCCCATCGCATTTCAGTTATCCAGTCCATTGGATTTAGATAAGCTGACGGACTCGCTTAATAAACTGATTGCACGGCATCAGGTGTTAAGAACCTATTTTCAAATGATTGATGGAAAATTTGGACAAATTGTTGAAGAAAAATACTGGCTGACGGTTGAAAGAATAGAAGATTCAGTTACACCTTTATCTACCATCATCGAGGAATTCATCCGCCCCTTTGAAATCGATAAGCTGCCTTTGTTGCGAGTGTGCTACTGCACACTTGCAACAGGCGAACGCTATTTACTTTTTGATGCTCACCATATTATTATGGATGGTGGTTCAATGGGAATCTTTTTGGAAGAATTGAAGCGTGTGTACAATGGTGAAAAACTTCTGCCGATCAAGCTGCAATATAAGGATTACAGTGCCTGGCATAGAAAAAAGGACAAACATTTAAGTCGAGAATTTTGGCTGGAGCAGTTTTCTGATGGACTGCCGGAGTTTGAATTATTTTATGATCATATGCGCCCCAAAGAGCGTGAATATCTAGGAGACACGGTCAGTACCAGTTTATCCTCTGAACAAGTGAGTCAACTGAATGCTTTGGCTGAAAAAGCAAGTACAACGAATTATATGATTTTTATTGCTTGTTTTATGATTTTCTTGTCTAAATACTCCGGAAGCAAGGATGTTGTCATCGGAACAACGGTGTCAGGACGAAATCATCCTGACATTCAAAATTTATTAGGGATGTTTGTCAATACTTTGCCGATCAATGATACACTCCAACCGGATGAAAGGTTTAGCACATATTTAGAACGGATCAAGCATAAATTACTGGGCATATTTGACCATCAGGATTATCCGCTGGAAGAGATCATTGAGGATGTAAAAGCCCCTATTTGCGAGAATAAAAATCCAATTTTCGATATTCTGTTTAATTATCAAAGCAATGGAGAAATGAATACAACCTTGGGAAATAGTGTGTTGACTGAAGTTCCCAGAGATTCTCAAGTCGCAAAATTTGATTTGACCTTTAATTTAGGCAGTGAGAAAAATCAAATAGAACTAGTCTGGGAATATGATGTCAGTCTATTTGAGAAATCAACTATTGAGCGAATGCAGAAACATTTTGTTACATTACTGGGAGATATTTTAGCAGATCCCACAAAAACACTTGGAGCCTATTCTTGTTTAGCACATAATGAAATTGAAAAAATTCTGACTCAATTTAATGAGCCGGATGATGAGGTCCCTGAAGGATTGAATATCATTAAACATTTCACTGCACAAGTTGAGAAGTTTCCTCAAAAGGTTGCACTAGCTGGAGTAGATCGATCCCTCACCTATGTTGAATTGGATGCTGAATCCTCTAAGATTGCTTCATTAATTAAAGAGAAAAATGTCGGCTCAGCCCTTGTTGCAGTTATTGCTGCTAGAGATATTCAAACGGTTACGGCCTATTTGGGGATTTTAAAAGCAGGAGCTGCGTATTTGCCGCTTGATCCTAAAAATCCTAAGCAGAGAAACAAAGAGATAATTGAAAAAAGCAAATCAGCGTTATTGATCAATTTTAGCGTAGAAGAACACGATCCTGATTTTTCAATCACGCAGCTAACTTCTGCCGATCTGAAAGAGTTGCAAATAATCAAAGAGGATGCTCCTACTGCTTTATCGAAACATTCCTTAGCGTATGTCATATACACATCAGGAACGACAGGGGAACCAAAAGGGACGATGATCGAGCATAAAAGTATTATTCGTTTAGTTAAAGATCCAAATTATGTTTTCTTAGACCAGCCAAATATCCTTCAAACCGGTTCTTTGACTTTTGATGCAAGTACATTTGAAATATGGGGGGCTCTGCTAAATGGCGGAACCCTGTACGTATCTGATGTTGAGAATTTAGTTGATCCTGATAAGCTGCAGGAAAAAATTGAACATTGCAGCATTGATGTAATGTGGCTGACAACGTCTTTATTTAACCAACTTGTTTCATTAAATGCACAGGTTTTCTCCTCACTAAATTATTTACTTATTGGTGGAGAAAAGCTGTCAGCATACCATGTAAGGAAGTTTAAAGAAGTCAATCAGCAAACGCATTTGATTAATGGGTATGGACCTACTGAATGTACTACATTCGCCTTAACCTATGAAATACCGAATGCTGCAAACTCCACAGTGGATATGATCCCAATCGGCAGTCCTATTAATTATACGAAAGCGCTGGTTTTTTCTAATGATTCACTTTGCGGCATCGGAATGCCCGGAGAACTGTATTTAGGCGGTGAAGGACTTGCACGAGGTTATTTGGGTAATGAAGCACTGACAAATGAAAAATTTATAGAACATCCTCTTGCAGCTGGAAAAAAGTTATATAAAACAGGGGATCTGGTTCGATGGAATGAAGCTGGGCAAATTGAATTCTTAGGAAGGATTGACCAGCAAGTGAAGATACGCGGATTTCGGATCGAACTGAAAGAAATCGAAGCGCATCTGCTGGACATCTCTGAAATCAGCGAAGCCGCAGTTATTGCAAGTGCAGGCGAATCTTCAGCTGATAAACAACTGATTGCATATGTAAGCATGACAAATGAGCGTTCACCCAAACAAATAAAAGAACAGCTGAGAGTTGTACTGCCTGAATATATGATACCAAAAGCAATCATCCTGCTAGATTCTCTGCCAAAAACGAAAAATGGAAAATTAGCAGTCAATCAATTACCAGCACAGTCAATCGACCAACTACATGAAATAAAAGAACGACCGGAAACACCTCAGCAAACAAAAGTGCTGATGATCTTTAAAGAAATCCTTAACCTTGAAGAAATCGGGATAAATGAAGACTTTTATGATCTGGGCGGTGACTCGATTAAAGCAATTCGTATTGTATCAAAATTAAAGGAACAGGGATACTCATTAACGATTAATGATATTCTTCACTACCGCACCATTAAGGAACTTAGTAATAATCTTAAAAGTAATGAAACTATATTGATTGATCAAGGTCCTGTAACAGGAGTTGTTCCTTTTACACCGATCCAGTTGAAATTTGCTGCAAGTGAATTAGCTGTTCCGAGTCATTTCAATCAATCGATTATGCTTGAGTTTCCAACGGAACTCTTGAATCAAGGGAAACTGGAAAAAGCATTACAGGCAATACTAAGTCACCACGATATGCTGCGGGCCATTTATAGAGAGACGCAATCTGTACAGCCAATTGAAGCTGTGGATTCTTTTAAGTTAGAGCATCATGTTTTTGATCAAGAATGTCAGGAAGTTGACTGGCTTGATCAGACAACAGAAATCTATCAAATGATAAAAGAAAAAAGCAATACAGCTCAAGCTGGTCTTTCTTTGAAAGAGGGAAAAGTATTTAAGGCGGTTGTTTTTCAATTTGCAGATCACGCACTCTTATTACTGATTGCACATCATTTGGTAGTTGATACGATTTCGTGGAAAATTATTATAGAAGACCTTGAAACAGCCTATAAAAATCTATTAAATGATCAGCAGATAAAGCTGCCTTTAAAAACAATGTCTTATCAAAAATGGAGTCAGGCATTAACTGATTATGCTAAAAGTGACAGTTTAGCGAAGGAATGTGCTTTTTGGCAGGAAACAGCCGATATTGTTGAAAAAAGTCAATTACCTATAGAATCGAATACGAAAGGGGAAAAGCAGTTATCCATCTTGTCTGCTAAGCTTGGTACAGAAATGACAGCTAGGTTATTCGATCAGCAAAATCGCATTCCTAATGTTTATGTCAAAGAAATGCTGATTACTGCTCTAGCAAGAACTCTTGCCGGCATGACTAGAAATCAAGAGGTTTCTATATTGCTTGAAGGTCACGGAAGGGAACAATTAACGTCGGAAATTGAAATTGACCGAACTGTCGGCTGGTTTACGATTACCTATCCAGTCGGATTTTCTATTGGGAATTCAATTGTGGAGGATGATATTGCTGAAGTCAGTAAGTCATTAAAAGCTATTCCAAATAATGGGATCGGCTTTGGTCTTGTTAAGACGCTGGTACCTAAGCTGGACAAGTCAGAACCAATGATAACCTTCAATTATTCGGGAGAGTTTGAGGAATCTCAACAAACAGATCAGATATTTACACTAAGTCCTGCACCGCAGGGCAATGAAATCAGTTCCCAAAATCATTTTGGAACGCCGATTGCAGTGAACTTAGTTGTTGTTGATAAAAATTTGAATTGTAATATTGTGTATGATAAAGGGGTACTGTCGGAAAGTTTCGCTAATGATCTGGAACGAAATTTTCTGAAAGAAATTGAAAATGTGATTCAATTCTTGGAACAAAAACCTAAGCCTATAAAGGATGAAGCGGTTCTTTTTGTTCCTGCGGGATGGGATGAATCATCAATTAAACAAACCATTCGTCCTTCGGCTATGCAGAAGTCATTTTTAAAGAACTTGCGGAAAACATTGGTTTATGCACCATTTGAGCTGCAGACATCTGATCCTGACAAAATTATTCGGGCTGTTAATATATTGATTCAAGAACAGCCATTGTTACGAACAAGCTATAAATTAGTAGGAGAAGATTATAGTTTATATGAGCATACATTCGATGAAGCCTTCACAATTCCTATAGTTGATTTAAGCTTGAAGACAGAAGAAGAACGCTTGACATTCCTGCAAAAAGTAAAAGAAAACATGACAACAGGGTTCTTCGATAAGAAGTCAACAGCTCTTCATCATATGCTGTTGACGAAAATCAATGAAGATAAATTTGTACTGCACTTATTGATCTCTCATAGTATTTGGGATAAATATAGTGATGCGATTTTTTGTGAACAGTTAAAAAATCAACTTGCAGATATCTCTAATCATCGAATTACTGAAAATACGTACACACAATTTTTGCCTGAAATTACAGATATTGAAAAGCTGGAGGGACTTCAAAATCACCTGTTGCGATTTAAAGAAATGAAAGACCGGACAAAATCCAGTTATCAAGCAAATCAAGAATATGCTATTCGATTATCGACATTAAACTTGGGAGCAAAGGTATTAAACTACTCCGAAAATCATTACTGGTCATTCATCATGTATTTGATACAGATTATTATTCGAAAAAACCATCAAATAGATGATTTTCAAGCAATCCCTGTGTATGTCGTGCAGGATAATAGAAAATATATGCCTGATCTATTCTCAAAGGCAATCGGTTCGTATCTTGACTTATGGCCTATTTTACTTGAGCGATCGAATACAGAGCATGTAGTTGAAGTAGAAGAACAGATGAATCAGTTTCAGCAGTTAAAAATAGATACACAAGTTAGCTTGATTGATGAATTTAGCAAAATTGATAATAGTTACATGGCAAAAGAGATCTATTCAATCAACAACCAAACTGCCTTTGAATTGACTGCAGAAACATTGGCTGCTGCAAAAAAACAAATAGAAACGATGACTAAGGTTGATGGGTTCGAAATTGTTATCAATAGATATGCAGATCAGCTTGTACTGATATATCCAGAAAATATAGCGTACGCAGATCAGCTTGAGTCTCTGCTGCAACAAGGCTGTGAACAATTAGAGCATAAATTAGGAGGAGGCGGATGATTCAGTTAGTGATGTTTCCGTACGCCGGAAGTATCGTAAATCCTTATAAAGAGTGGTTATCGTTAGAGGATCAGCAGTTTAAGATCATACAGATTGAATATGATGGGAGAGGCAAGAGAAGTGCTTATAGCAGACCTGTCACTTGGCGTAAACTGATCGAAAACACATTGGGACAGGTGATGGAACATGTTGATTTTACGAAGGAATACATTTTATTCGGACACAGTATGGGAGCTAGAGTAGCTGCAGATATTTATAATAAGCTGACGGAGATGTCAGTGCAGCAGCCCAGATGCTTGATATTTTCAGGAACTGAAGCATTTCGTGCAAAAAGCTATGAGTCTATTTTGTCTGCACCTGTAAAGAAATTCAATCAGTTTTTCTTTAAGATGGGGGGAATCCCTGCAGAAGTTATTCAAGAAGTTGAGCTTTTAGAGCTAGTAACAGATTATTTAAGAGAAGACCTAAAGCTATTAAATCAATTTACATTTCGCTGGAAAAAATCGATAGTGACATGTCCAGTATTGATTTTTAATGGTGTGAATGAAGATAGAAGTGAACTGAGAGACTGGGTCGATCTGCTTGGTCCAAAATGTGAACAGACAATTTTTGAAGGCGATCATTTTTTCATCAGAAACAATGTTCAGGAAATTCTGACAGTAATTAAGAAAAAAATTGATGAAACAAGCTAAAGAGTTTGTTTGCAAAAAATAAAGTATATGGGGTTAAATAAGTAGTGATCGTGGTCTTTTTTGTATATGAACGGATACAAGCAAATGTGATTTAATTGAAAAGACTTAAAAACTTTGATAGTGTTGTAACCTTCAACTATTTAAGTAAGTTTATCATATTCCCAAGGAGACTCGCATGTCAGCTGTGTCGCTGTCAATAATTTGATGAGTCCAGGATTGGATGAAGAGCTGGACTTGAAAAATGCGGCTCCTTGGGAATATTTGTTAGAAGAAATGTCAAAACTGACATTGACAGCTTGAGCCTTGTACATGCGTGACAACGAGCCTTCTTGTGTATGGTGCTGGTTGAGAACTTTTCAAGGCTGATCCCAAAGTTTTTACCCAACTCTGCCAGTTACAGGTATATACCCCAGCTCGTTGTCAAGCCTGTACTAGAGAGGCTGAAAACTAAATAACGAGCGAATTTTAATAAGCGGCTAACTTGAAATTTATAATTGATTGTTTGAATAAAAAAATGAAAAAAGAAGAAATTCTCCTGATTACAGACTTTCAGGAAGAGAATTCCTTCTTTTTTATTTAATGTCTCTGACTCTTTTTGTTTCCTTGTTTCCTAATTAATATACAACTAATAGTCTCAAAGTTAAATATATTCAGTAATTTCCTGCGCCGCTTCTTCATCCAGAATGAGTGTAAAGTTTGGATGAAGCTGAAAGACAGAGGAGGGAACACTTTCAGTAACCTCGCCGAAGAAAGCTTTTTTCATGATGTTTGCTTTACTCCTTCCAGAGGCCATCATGATAATTCTTGGAATGTTCATAATACTTCTTGGTCCCATCGTCACATAACCGTCAGGAAGTTCTTCCGGATTACCATTAACTTCTCCTAATAAAATATCTTTCATATCTGGTCTGGAATCAATAGACACGAAGGTTGTCTGATCACAAAATTTTGTTGTATAAGGCAGATTTCCGCAAAAATGTCCGTCTGCACCAATCCCTAGAAAGACAATATCCAGTCCGCCAACTTGTTCAAGGTAGTCATCATGTGTTTGATAATTGTCCATTGTTAGTTTATGAAGCTGTGCATCTTCAATACCAGCTTTATCAAAAAAGCTCTTTTTTAGATTAGTTATAGTAACACCATCTCCGCCGCTTTGATGAAAAGGAATTTCATCAAAGTTGTAGAAAGTTGTGTCTGGTATTGGTTTATTTTTTAGAATATACTCTGAAGCTATTTCATAAGCTCGGATCGGGCTGCTTCCTGCAGTAATGGAAATATTTTTGAACCCTTCTTCATAGATGGCACTGATTAATCTTTCTGAAATGCGACTGCTCATTTCCTCATAGTTTTTTGTTACAATAATTTTCATTTATTGTGCCCCTTTCAACTCTTTTTATTATATAATAATGTCTATAGCCACTATAGAGTCAAGAGGATGGAGTGAGATTTTGAAAAATTTTCTTTCGATCGGGGAGATGGCTGAATTATGCGGTATCTCCATTCAAAGACTGCGTTATTACAGCAATATAGGATTAGTAGAGCCGATATATGTGAATCAGGAAAATAATTATCGTTATTATGGTATAAATCAAAAGCAGACGATCTTTTTGATTCAAACGCTTCAATACTTAGGATTGGATTTGAAGGATATTTCAGGATTTATTTCAGATCAGCAGTCCACCGATCATACAGCAGAAAAAATAGATGAGTATATTCGAAGAGAGGAAGAAAAACTGACTCGGATTCAACTGATTACAAGTATTCTATTTGAAAAAAAGGATTCAACAAAGCTCCCGGAGTTTTTTTCTACCCTCGAATTTGAATGTCAGGATGAAACAACTGTTTTTGACTATGGTGATGAATGGATGGCGGCAGCCAAATTTTTTAGGAAAGAGCTGCTTAAACGAAATCTTTCTTTAAGCTATTTGTTTTTTTGCGGTGTTAAATTCCATCAAGTTGATGATAGAAAAAAATATTTTTATTATATGGAACTGCCAGGGGTGTTTTCTGACGCATTGAACGAAGAAAGATATGAAGATTATGATCTATTCTTTTCTCAAGCAGAGAGTCCTTCCAAGCTTTTACATTCCAGTCAAACAGTTTATATTTTGAGGTTGCCGGAGTCGGTAAGTAAAAGCAATTATAGAGTGCTGCAGCTAAGGCAGTAGAAATAAATTGGTAAGAGGTTGAACTATTTAGTGTGCTGTTGAAAAGGAAAAAATAATGCAAGCCATTTTATTGGCAGCAGGATAACGTGAAGAAGCTGAGCAGTTAATTTACTGATGAGGCCATTTAAAAAATGCTGCCGATAACAAAAAGAAGTCTAATTAAGTAGAACGGGGGAATAAGAATATGAAAAAGGATGATGGCAATTTACTGGCAATTGGAATTTCGCTGGGGCTGATATTCGGCTTGCTGATGGATAATCTGGCAATTGGTTTATGCATAGGGGTTGCATTAGGAGCCAGCGGTGCTTTTGCAACCAGAAACAAAAAGAAAAAGAAGGATAAAGAATAAGAGTACTGTTGATAATACACTTAAGACAAACGATATGGTGAAGGAATCCTGTGTACAGAAAACGAATTATTTCCTCGATACAGCAGAACTGACAGGTACTGAATTGATGAGGTTTTTCCTGTTAAAATTTTGCTGTATCGACTGAAAGGTTACATTAGGGTGTATCTGAAAACTCAAGCGGCGAATAGTTTGATGATTTTTATCAAACCCCTCGTCATAAATACTCGCTTATAAACCACATAAGCTGTGTTTTCTTCCTTGATTTCAACAAAAATCACTGAAAAATTCGAATGCCACTAACTTTTCAGATACACCCTAGTCGATGGAGGAGATAAACCAATTGATTAAAGCTGCCTTCGCTGTATGAACGATGTCTTATTATTGTAAAGAATGGCTGTTTTTATGAGATAAATGAGTCAGTGAGAAAAATATTAATAGATCAAAATTTTTATATTAAGAGGGCTGTAGAAAAATTTTTAGACTTATTGGTAATCGTTACACAGGTACGCAGATCAGATTGAGAACGAAAATTGATTTTCTACTAAAAATGATGAGGCGTGAGCTTTACCGGAGTTTTCAGAAGTGTTTTGATTATGGTGTCATTAAAGAAATGAAGAATAGGGAGTGGAGGACTGACTTATTGATAAAAGAAAAACAAAGCTGGATAAACGAAAAAATCTGATTTTTATTATTGTCTTCTGCTTGTTAGCTGTTTCAGTTGTGTATGCGTTCATCATGATGCAGAGTGCACCTTCCGGAATTTCCAATAAGGAATATAAACTTGTGAAAAGTGATTATGTACTGATGGTATTGCAGTGTCTTGTTGGAATGATTGTTATTTTTATTCCATACAGAGTAGAAAAAATGTACGGGATTGATATTCCGGATTTAATGGAAATCCTTTATTTTATTTTTCTGTTTTGTGCAATATACTTGGGAGAAGTACAAAATTTTTATTATAAAATTCCTTTCTGGGATATGATTCTCCATGGATTTAGCGCGGGAATGCTTAGTGCTTTAGGATTTTTGATCGTTGATTTCATCAGCAGAAGTGAGAGAACAGAGGTTTATTTGAGTCCCTTCTTTGTCAGTCTCTTTGCCTTTTGTTTTGCGACAACCTGTGGAGTATTGTGGGAGGTTTATGAGTATCTGGCAGACCATTTTCTACAAACTAATATGCAGAAATTTATGACAGCAGATGGAAAGATTCTTGCAGGACATGAGGCGCTGGGAGATACAATGAAGGATATCATGGTGAATTTACTGGGAACATTGATTGTTGTGGCAATCGGCTATCTGCATTTGAAAAAGCAGGAGAAACGAAAGAGTAGATTGTTAACCTGAAAATTATTGGAAAGCACAAGAATATTTATTTAGCAGAGAGTTGTTTTAACGAAAAGCAGCTCCTGTTTTTATTTTATGGACATTTTATTAATATATATTTCGCATTAGCAAACTGTGAAATCGGATTTACAAAAGTGAATAAAAGTGATTGTGTATGTTATTCGTGATACGTTATAATTTTAAAGATAAAGTATTTAGTGTTAGTTTAATTTCACCATTGCGGAACAAAAGCTTAGGGAGTTGAAAAATGAAAAAGTTTAGTTGTATGGCAGTCTTGTTTTCGTTGCTATTGATTACAGCCTGTTCATCTGAGTCAGGAAAGGGTCAATCTTTTAAGGAAGCACATGATGCATTTGAAACAAAACTGATTAGGGAGGAAAGTGATCAAAATCCTGTACCGGAGCCTCCCGCAGGTGTTTTTGACTTAGTTTACTATGATTCTGAAGTTGGAAAACTTGCAGCCTATGTTTCAAGTGATCCGGGAGAGAATGAAAAGCGTCCAATGATGATTTGGGCGACCGGCGGCTGGGGAAATGGACTCGATGAAATTGCCTGGTCTTATCCGGATTGGGAAAATGATCAGACTGCATCTGCATTTAGAGAAGCCGGGATATTGATGATGTATCCCTCTTTTCGAGGAGGCAGCGGCAATCCGGGAAACTATGAAACACTTTTTGGCGAAGTAAACGATATTGTTTCAGCCTATGAATATGCTGCTTCATTGCCTTATGTTGATCCAGATCGTATTTATCTTGGCGGACACAGTACAGGCGGTACTCGAGCACTGCTTGCTTCTGAGTATACGGATCAGTTTCGTGCGGTATTTTCGTTTGGACCGGTAGATGATGTCAGTTACCATAATGCTTCTGAATTTACCTTTGACATAGAGAATAAAGAAGAGTATAGATTACGTTCGCCGATTCACTGGTTGTCTGATATCAAATCACCTACATTTGTAATTGAAGGATCAGCTGGAAATGCCAGTAATCTCAAGGAAATTGAACGCCAATCTAAAAATGAAAATTTGCAATGCTTTATTGTTGAGGATGCGGATCATTTTTCTGTACTTGCACCGGTTACCAGACTATTTGCACAGAAAGTTATTAAAGATACAGGAGTGGAACCGGATATTTCTTTGACTGAAAAGGAATTACAGACAGCGATGAAACAGGTACCGGAGAAAATATATCCTCTGATGAAAACGTACAGAAATGAAATGTTTGGCTTTGGAATGGAAATCCCGGCTATCTGGGAAGTTTTTGACGAATCAGAAGATGAAGCGGACATCATGTTTGCTTCGGCGTATGAAGGAGATAATTTCTGGGAAGCGTCTTTATTGTTCAGTTACGTGTATGAAGCTGAATCTGCTGTTGCCTTTAGCGAATTCATTCAATACTTAAATTCTGAAGGTGATCAATATGAGGGAAGTGAGATTGATATAAATGGGCAGAAAGCTTTTTCTGCAGAATGTCTGACCTACAGCAGCGGCATTTCGTTTTATAGTAAAGTTATTGGTATTCAAAAAAATGGTAAATTTTATGAGTTTTGGTTTGATACACCGGAAGAATTTTGGGAAGATGCAAGCATTATCTTTGAGCAGGTGATTGAGTCAATTACGTTAAAATAATTTTTTATAAGGAATTATATCTTTTAATTGGCTATACGATGAAATAGTAGTTTAATGCCATCCTTTCCTCGTAATATAAGGAAAGTGATGGCTCTTGTTTTAACCATTTAAATTGACTTTGCCATTGTAACTCCTTTAAGATTATTTATAAATAATGAAATTCGATGGAAAATTACAGATTTTCCCATCTTAGTTAATTTAATGAAAACATAAAAGGAGCTGCTAATGAAAATAGTAATTGCAGATTATTCTGATTCGATGATGCCCGCACATGAATATGAACGGGAGATTTTGAAACATGGGTTAAAAGATTGTGAAGTTGTTGTTTATGAATACAGTGACGAGCAAAGGGCAGAATTTTTTGATGTAATTAAGGATGCGGACGCTCTCTTGACCGCATTTATTAGAATAGATGCTGAAGCGATGGATCATGCGCCCCATTTAAAAGTCATAGCCATAAATGCAACAGGCTACGATAATGTAGATTTGCTGGAAGCAAATAAGCGAAAGATCGGTGTATGTCCGGTTGGTGAATACTGCACAGTTGATGTCGCAGAATTTACAATTTCAATGATGATGGCTTTGGTTAAAAATCTGAAAGTTTACAGTCAGGCTGTTGATCTTCATCATCAATGGAGGTATGACTCGGGTGTACCTAATCGACGATTGGAAGAAATGAAATTGGGTATTTTTGGCTTTGGAAAAATCGGCAGACAGGTCGGCAAACGAGCGAAAGCATTGGGGATGAAAGTCATTGCCTGTGATCCATTTATTGATCAAAACATCGGGAAAGAGTTGGGGATTGAACTGGTTGATAGAGAGGAAATTTTTGATCACGCAGAAGTTATTACTAATCATATGAACCTAAATAAGACCAATGTTCATTTTTTCAACTCTGCTGTTTTCAGAAAAATGAAACGACAGCCCTATTTTATCAATATGGGTCGCGGGACTTGTGTGGTAGAGAATGATTTGATCAAAGCGTTGAATTATGAATGGCTTAAGGGAGCAGCGTTGGATGTTCTAAGTGATGAAACACCTGATTTGGCGAATCATCCGCTGGTTGGACGAAGTAATGTACTGATCAGTCCTCATGCAGCCTTTTATTCTTCGACATCTATTCGGGAGCTGCAAAGGATCTCAACAGAAAATATTGTCTACTATTTGAATGGTGAAAAAGAAAAGGTGTTCAAACTGGTAAGTGAGAATTAATAAATTATACATGCTTTTCAAGCTATGACTTGGGGAACAGAATTATAGCAGATTTATTGATAGAAAAAATAGAACAGCGAAAGGTGAAAAATTGAAACTACGCATACTATAATTCAGCTCCTAAAGGCTAATTAGCAAGTAAAATTCTTTGGAATATGAGGGTCTCCTCCGTTCTACTATAGGTTCCTTTATTATTGCTCTGACCAAATTATAGATTACAATAAAAGATAATGTTCAATAATAGAAAATTATAACTTATGTACGTCAATGATAAGAACAAGCAGCTGCAAAAGTGTAATGGTATGAAGCTGGCAATCTTTGAATGTGTAAACATTCAAACTTTAAATAGAGTCAGTCCTCTTGATCCAGCAGAATGATATGCGAATGACAATCAGATGAAGCAGCAATAATTCATTCCTGTATTAAAAGCTTGCTTCTACGAATGTTCGTCACATGTCTTATGGTTATGCAAGATAAGCTGCAAATTATATAGTGGAGAACAAATCGGCATTTTTTACGAGGTGTTCCTGTGCTGACTGCACATTTCTTGGATTAGAAGTATAGCTCAGTTTTAAATCAGTCAAGATATTAATAGAACTGGCGACTTATTTCCTTAATAGTTTTCAGGCCGATCCTGTAAAGTGCATAATTAAATAAATAGATAAAAAATCCTTGGACTTTATGTATGTCTAAGGATTTTTTTATTATCTGAATATTGAGTAATTCAGAATTGGAAGGAATATCAGTTTTTCTATAAAGAAAAACTGATTTAAAAAGGTGGTTTCTATAATTTGAAATTACAAAAAATGAGAGCTTCCTAAGCTTTATCTAGCAAATTCCAGAATTAATCTGAAGTGTCGAAAGTTAAGTTTCTTAGCTGTTTATGGATGATACATTTTATCCAAAAAACAAAAAAAGTTCTGTTAGAGATGATAGTTTATTTGAATGAAATAAGCCAACTGTTCTTCATCCTCCCTACTAGAACATCAAAGTCTAAAGCTTGTTAAATAGAAATACACTCATTAGATTTTTTATTCAATTCTATTGACTTCTATAACTAACTGCGTTAATATCGAATAGCATTAATTACTAACACTATTAGTTATTAATAATTCAATATAATTATTTTGAAAAAAGGAGGACTCCTATGTCATTCGCGGAAGAAGCTGAAAAAGAGCTCGTTCAATTGATGATCCAAAATCGTGATGGTGCATTTAGCCGGTTTGAAAAGAGTAACAGAGGTGAAAACATTGTCATCAAGTTTCTTGATATTCAGGGTGAACCGATCAGTCCTAAATATTTGGCTGATTCATTGAATCTTTCAAGTGCACGGATTGCGGCTGTTTTAGGAAGTTTAGAGAAAAAAGGACAAATTACTCGTCACATGGACCCTAAAGATCGTCGCCGTATTAATGTCACTTTAACCGCCTGTGGGAAAAAAGCTGTAAATGCGGAGAAAAGAGAGATGCGTGAGAGAATAATTTGGGTTTTTAATCAAATGGGTGAGGAAGATACAAAGAAGTTCATTGAGCTGACTTCCAAGTTCATAGGATACTCCCAAAAATTCTCCATGGAAGAGGAAGGTGACTGAAAGTGAAAATATTTAAATATCTAGGGGAATACTGGTATGCAGTCATCGCAGTTCTTGTACTTTTAGTCGTGCAGGCACGTAGTGATTTGAGTTTACCGAGCTTAACATCGAATATTGTCGATGTCGGTATTCAACAGGGAGGGCTTGAATACTCCACTCCTGAAAAAATAAGGAAGACAACTCTTCAGGGAATTAAAATGTTTATGACTGAAGATGAGAAGCAGACGATTGAAGACAATTATAAGTTGACAACAGAGACCATTGATGGAAAAGAAGTTGAAGTGTATAAGTTAAACCTTCAAAAGAATATGACGGAAGAAAAACTGGCAGATATTTTTAATTTGCCAATGCTGATGCTAGCATCTTCACAGGCAAAAGATTCATCTGGAGCTAGTGATACTAAAAAGGTTTTGGATGCCTATACAGCTATCTCAGAAGATGCAGAAAAAGCCCGGAAACTTGGTGCCGAAGCTGCTTCTTTAGGCGAACAGGCAAAAGCTGCCGGAGAAGCTGCGGCTGCAGCAGCAGATATGGCTGAAGCTGCTGAAAAAGGTGCCGAAGCAGAATCTTTGGCAGCAGAAGCACAGGCAAAAGCTGCTCAGGCCCAGGAACTGGCAGATTCCATTAAAGAGGCAACAGCTGCTATGCCGACTAAAGTTGAGGCAGCACGCAAAGCTATCAAAGAGAGCCTGGGTGATTTGGGTGATAATTCAATGCGGACAGTTGGGATTCAACTGACTTTGGCAGAATATAAAGCATTGGATATGGATATTCAGCAAATCCAAACGGACTATATAATGAAAACCGGATATCAAATGATTCTGTTGACACTTATTTCAGCAGTTGCTGCAATTATTGTTGGACTGATTGCTTCGCTGGTTGCCGCTGCAGTTGGACGCAATTTGCGTGTTGGTCAATATGAACGAACGCTTCAATTTTCAAATACTGAAATGGAAAAATTTTCTCCGGCTTCCTTAATCACTCGTAATACAAATGATATCCAACAGATGCAAATGGGTATTGTTATGATTATGCGGATGGTGCTGTATGCGCCTATTCTGGGAATCGGCGGAATTTACAAAGTATACAAAACAGGAACAGGTATGGGCTGGATTGTCGGTGTTGCTGTAGTTGCCGTTCTGGTGTTGGTATTAACCCTATTGCTCTTTACTATGCCTAAATTTAAAGCATTGCAGAACTTAGTTGACAGAGTGAATCTGGTTTCCCGTGAAATTATCACAGGATTACCAGTTATCCGTGCTTTTTCACGTGAAAAATATGAGGAAGCGCGCTTTGATGTTGCAAATACAAACTTGATGAAAACTCAATTGTTTGTCAATCGCTCCATGTCTATTATGATGCCGGTCATGATGCTAATGATGAATGGTATTTCAATCCTCATTGTATGGGTTGGCGGACACGGCATGAATAATGGGCAGCTGCAGGTTGGGGATATGATGGCCTTTATCACATATACAATGCAGATTATTATGGCATTCATGATGCTGTCAATGGTTTCAATTATCCTGCCTCGTGCAAATGTAGCTGCCGGTCGTGTTGAAGAAGTACTGGAAACAGTACCGACAATTAAAGATCCTGAAAAACCAAAAGATGATCATGACTTTAAGGGTGAAGTGAAGTTTGAAGGCGTACAGTTTCGCTATGGAGATGCGGATGAAGATGTGCTGCATCATATTAACTTTACTGCAAAACCTGGACAGACGACTGCGTTGATCGGTTCAACAGGTTCAGGGAAATCAACCATTGTAAATCTAATTCCGCGCCTTTTCGATGTAACAGGTGGACGGATTACAATTGACGGTGTAGATGTTCGTGATATGACCTTGCATAAACTGCATGAGATCATGGGCTTTGTACCACAAAAAGGAGTTCTTTTCTCGGGAGACATTGCTTCGAATATTAAGTTCGGTGATGCAGATATTTCAGATGAGCAGATGAGAAAAGCAGCTAAAACAGCTCAAGCAGAAGAATTTATTGATTCAAATGAAAAAGGCTACAGTCGTGAAATTTCTCAAGGAGGCACCAATGTTTCCGGCGGTCAGAAACAACGTTTGTCGATTGCCCGTGCTTTGGCGAAAAATCCTAAAATTCTTATTTTTGACGATTCGTTCTCAGCGCTTGATAATAAGACAGATGTAGCTTTACGTAAAGCTCTTTCTGAAAATATCAAAGAAGCAACACAGATCATTGTTGCCCAAAAAATCTCTACAATTATTCATGCTGACAATATCATTGTTCTAAATGAGGGACGCATCGTAGATCAGGGAACACATGAGGAACTAATGCAGTCATCGGAAGTCTATCAGGAAATTGCTCAATCGCAGTTAAGCAATGCTGAATTAGGCTTAGAAGAAGCGGATTAAGGAGGAGCGAGAAGAATGGCAGAAGAGAAAAGACAAAATCGCCCTCGCGGCGGCGGCTTCGGACAGATTGCACCGGTGGAAAAAGCCAAAGACTTCAAAGGAACAATTAAAAAGTTAGTTTCATATCTTGGCGCTTATAAAATCCCCGTTTTCTTTGTAATGATTTTTGCGATTGCCTCAACAATCTTCAATATTTGGGGACCTAAAATTTTATCAAAGGCAATCACTGAGCTTTTTAATGGGTTAATAGAAAAATATCAGGGAACAGGCGGTATTGATTTTGAAAAAATCGGTGGTATTCTGTTCTTCCTGTTGGGATTATATGTTGTAGCAGCCCTTTTTGGAACGATTCAAGGATGGATTATGTCGACAATTTCACAAAAAATTACGTATCGTATGCGAAAAGAAATTTCAGAAAAAATTGATTGTATGCCGATGAACTATTTTGAAAGTCGTACAACCGGTGAAGTATTGTCACGGATTACCAACGATGTCGATACATTGGGACAGTCGCTGAACCAGTCCATCACACAGTTGATTACTTCAACGTTTACCATTATCGGAGTTATTATTATGATGCTGTCTATCTCGGTGCAGATGACAGGAATATCAGTATTGATTGTACCCATCTCATTTATTCTCATTATGATTGTTGTAAAAAACTCACAAAAATATTTTAAAACACAGCAGGAATATCTGGGTGTTATTAATGGTAAGGTAGAGGAAACGATCGGCGGGTATACTATTGTTCGGTTGTTTAATGATGAAGAAAACTCACTTAAAGAGTTTAAAGAGCAAAATGATGTTCTATTTAAATCTGCGTGGAAATCCCAATTTCTTTCAGGCTTAATGCAGCCGATCATGAATTTTGTCGGTAACTTAGGCTATGTGGCAGTTGCCATCATCGGTGGGATTATGGCATACAATGGGACTATCACTGTAGGAGATATACAGGCGTTTATCCAATATGTTCGGAACCTGACACAGCCTATTGCTCAACTTGCTCAAGTATCAAATATGCTTCAGTCAATGGCTGCAGCTGCAGAACGTGTTTTTGAATTTCTTGATGAGGAGGAAGAAGATCAACAGGCTAAAAATCCGGTTAAACTTGACCAAGCAAGGGGCATAGTAGATTTTGAACATGTACAGTTCGGTTACACTCCAGATAAAATTGTTATCCATGATTTCAGTTCCCATGTCGATCCGGGACAGACTGTAGCAATCGTTGGTCCGACTGGAGCCGGTAAAACCACAATGGTTAAACTGTTAATGCGCTTTTATGATGTGAATTCCGGAGTGATTAAAATCGATGGACACAACATTAAAGACTTTAATCGGGCAGATCTCCGTAAAAATATTGGGATGGTTCTTCAGGATACTTGGCTGTTTAAAGGAACAATCATGGACAATCTTCGTTATGGTCGACTAGATGCAACTGATGAGGAAGTATATGAAGCGGCAAAAGCAGCCCATGTTCATCATTTTATCCAAACATTACCAGGCGGCTATAATATGGAATTGAATGAAGAATCTTCCAATATTTCTCAAGGTCAGAAACAGCTGTTGACAATTGCCCGCGCAATTTTGGCAGACAAACCGATTCTAATCTTGGATGAAGCCACTTCGTCTGTGGACACACGAACGGAAGGGCTGATTCAGCAAGCCATGAATAACCTGATGGCTGGTCGTACATCCTTTGTTATTGCACACCGACTGTCAACTATAAAGGATGCAGATAAGATTCTTTATATGCAGGAGGGTGACATTAAAGAGCAGGGAACCCATGAAGAACTGCTTAAACAAGGCGGCTACTATGCGTCGCTATACAATTCGCAATTTGAAGAATTAGAAGACTAAAATAGTAAAGAGAAAGACTGGAAATCTGCAACAGATGGTTTCCAGTCTTTTATATATATTTTCAGAATGACCATAAGTGTATATGAAAGAATGTGATTTTAAGCACAATCTTTCTGTTTTTTTGTGTTGATAGAATAATAAATTTCCCTAGATAGAAGTCGAAAACTGTAATTAATTGTTCATTAAGCCTGATTAATAAATTATATCAACATAATAATACGATTTTTGAATTTTTTTAAAGACTGTTTTCTAAAATGTGATATAATGAACAATAGAAAAACAATTATATTTAGGGGGCTAATTTAAATGAAAAAAATCGTTTTAACTACTGCGGCATTGTTAACGTTGCTGGCAGTAACAGGGTGTGCTTCAGATAGTAAAGATACAGGAAGTTCATCATCAACTGAGGCAAGCAGTACAGCTGCTGCGGAAAGCTCAAGCAATGCGGCAACTGCTGATATTACAATTGCCGACGGAAGTACAAAAGATTCAGCACCGGCTGAAGGAACAGTCTATATGAGGCAACTGCTGACAGCACCTCATGGTACGAAATCTTTTGCAGTAGTGAACGTAACAATGAATGGAGACAAAATTCTAGGTGTTCAGTTTGACGAATTCCAGTATGTTTCTCCAGATGATTTCACTGGTGTACCGAATGCAGATGGTGCTTTTGGTGAAAACTTCCCAACAGATACTGTTTTAGCAAGCAAACGTGAAAATGACAAAGCATATTCAGCAATGATGGCAGATAAGGGCGGAGCAACTCAAAATTGGTCTGACAGCATGGATGCAATTATTGATTTTGCAGTAGGTAAAACTGCTGGAGAACTGGAAGCAGCTGTTGCTGACTTGGATGCTTTAGGAGAAGATGACAGTCCTGCTGATGTAGTAACAGGGGCAACCTTCTCTGATACTTCTGGTTATCTACAAGCGATTATTGATACAGCGAATACAGGGATGATTTCTGAAGGCGTGAAAACTACTACAGAAGATTTCAAAGAAGCACAGCTTCTAGGTGCACCACACGGAGATAAGTCCTTCTCTGTTACAACAGTAGCACTGGATGGCGATAAGCTGGCAACAGTTACTGTGGATGAATTCCAATATGTTGATCCAGCTGACTTTGGCGGTGTTCCAAACTCTGATACCGATTTTGGTGCAGATGTTCAGGGTGGTCTGGTATTATCTTCCAAACAGGCAAACAACGAAGCATATTCAGCAATGATGGCGGATAAAGGCGGAGCAACCAATGCATATTCAGATAATATGGCGGCAATTACTGAATTTGCTTTAGGGAAAACAGTGAAAGAGCTGGAAGATACAGTGAAAGAACTGGACGGTTTAGGAGAGGATGACAGCCCAGCTGATGTAGTAACAGGGGCAACCTTCTCTGATACTTCCGGATACCTGCAAGTAATCATTGATGCAATGAATGCAGCAAAATAATTTGTTTGATTAATTAATACGAACTTCCGAAACTGAGAGTAAAATCTGAGTTTTGGAAGTTTTTTAGTTCCATTTTCTACAGCTGCTCTGGTCAAAATAATGTATCAATTCACAGCTATTCATTTTATGAGTAGTGTTTCTTGACAATTTTCGTATATTCCGACTTATTGTCATAAATCACTACGATTGACTTGTCAGAGTAGGTGTGCATGATACCTACTTGGTTCTTGAGCCAGAACACTTCTATCACAACCTCGTTTTGATTCTCTTGTTTCTATTATTAATAAAATTATATTTTTAGAACCGTACACTAATGAAGTCATGAAAAAAGCTAAGAAACTCACTCATCAGAGTGTAATTTCTCAGCTTTAAAATTTAGTGTTGCAGCTTAATCATCCGGATTCATCTTGTTTGCTGCCAGAATGAATGGTGTCCAAATTACAAACGCCACTGCCAGATTTACTAGAGTCAGCACAATGGCACGCCAGTCTCCGCCGGTTGCCAAGAAGCCGCTGAGGATCGTCGGCATTACCCAGATAACATTTACTACCACTGGTTTAACCAGACCAGTCATTGTTGCGAAATAAGCGATTGTTGCTGTTGCAATTGGTGCCAAGACGAAAGGAATCATCAAAATTGGGTTTAATACAACAGGCAAACCAAACATTACCGGTTCGTTGATATTAAAGGCACCAGGCCCGATTCCCAATTTACCTACAGTCTTATAATCATCACGTTTAGAGAAGACCAAGATACAGATAAGGAGAACCAGTGTTACACCAGCACCGCCAGGCCATACAAATGCTTCAAATGAACCTGCAACCCATTTGAATGGAATTTCCTCGCCGGCTTGATACGCATTGGTATTTTCAACCATGGCTGTACCATATAAGGTTTGTAAAACAGGCGACATAATGTTGGTTCCATGCAATCCAAAGAACCAAAGCACATGTATCAAAATCACGATGATAAATACAGCAAAGTATCCCTGAGATAATTGCATTAACGGAGCCTGAATAGCTGAAGAAATCCAGTCAACCAGGTTCTGTCCTGAAATCTGTTTAAACACGTCATGAATCAGACCGACAGTATATAATGATACGATTGCCGGAATAATAGCCGCAAATGCTTTTGATACAGCAGGAGGAACACTGTCAGGCATTTTGATAATAAGTTTTTTGTTCATTAAAATTGAGAAAATGATTACTGAAATAAAACCAAAAATCATTGCTGTAAATAATCCGGAGCCGCCCATGTATGAGCCAAAACTGAAGTAGCCCCAGGCACTTCCGCCGATACTTGAAACACCGCCTTCTGTAACTACAGTACCGCCTGCATCTGAAATCATTGTAGCCACTTCAGATGGAAGTTCACCGGCTAAAGAAAGTGTAGTAGAAGCTGAATCCGGCAAACCAATGAAAAAGGCAACCAAAGATACGATTGCTCCGGAAAGCGGGTCCACTTTGTAGGCTTTTGCTAGATTAAAACCTAAGGACATTGCAAAAACAACGGCCATAATTGCTAAAGTCCCTGTCCAGACCAACCCGTTTATTCTAATAACAGGTGTAAAAAAATCAGTAACTGGATTTGGGTTGCCGATGTATTCTCTTGGAAAATCACGATTCCGATAGGTAAGTCTTTGAAATAATCGCCAACTTTTCCCCCGGACCACACCGTACGTGAGACTTTCACCTCATACGGCGTTCCATCAATTTTACTGATATCAATATACATCTATTTTACAACAAAATTGAACGGTTTTTGTTGTAAAACATTAGTGAAAGCAACAGTAAAAATTACTGTATCAGAACAGAAATCAGTCAATTTGAATAAACCCACTGAATCCTGAATGCCTTAAGACATTTCTTTCTATCTATGTAAAGCACATATTTATCAGTAATATGCTTGACTTGCGGCTATCCCTCCACAGCTTGTTATCACTGCTTCACAGGTACTGTGCCGCTACTCTCACTGGTGTAAATGAGCTTATTTTTTTCGTCTCAACCATTTCACAGGAAGGTTTAGTCCTCCATGTCACCAGCTTTCCACGTTCCGATGATTCTATCCATTTGTGATACTTTTAGGTGCCTGCTCTAGACCTGTAGTTATCTGACGCCTGTAACGCCACACGGTTGTTCATATCTATGAATTTTACTAAACCGCAACTTACACTCATTTATAGGGGGATAACCTAATTAGGAGTAGATACATTTCTGTATCCCATGCTTATAGATCTGTACCTTCGCAGGTTTGTCAGTGCTGATGCACATTCTCACCATGAGTATTTTTGGGACTCCCGGCCTATAGGTTACACCATCCGCCTCCGGACAGCTTTCGCTTGTTTACACAACTGCGGTAACTCTCAGCCGACTTCACCGAGCTTTTGACTATTCGCTGCTAACCTCAGCCAATTGCCAATCGGAGTATCAGAGGAAACATTTCCAGACGTTACTCTGTCATTCCATTTCTCGAATCATCAGTTCTCCTTGAAAATTAACTATTCAAGTGCCCAGCCTTTTCAGCTGGAAACGTGTCGCACCATAAAAGCATTTAGTAATACTGCAATAGCACCGGCCATCGTTGCCGGCATCGTTCCGATAAACGCATCCCGCAAAGCAACCAGATGTTTTTCTGATCCGATCTTAGCTGCAACGGGCAGGATGTATTTCTCCATAAATTTCATAATCCCATTCATAATTATCTCCTTAGTTCTTTGAATTTTGTATTATAAGTCAACAAATCTTTCAAAATAATTAAAACGCTGTCATTTCAATTATTTCTGGAAACCAACCACTCCTTTCTATTTTCTGAAACGATACATCTTAATTAAACTTCCCTCCCTTCAAATTGGTCTCAAGAATATAATAAGCAAGAACTATGCCGTATTTATTATAATGTTATATGTTTATAAATGCGGTTGTTCCAGTCTTTTTTGAATTTTCTGATATACACACTAAAATTACTGTGCAGAAAAACAGTGTGTATTTTTACACAGTTTGGGTAATTGAGTAAACGAATACAACTCTTATTTACTATTAGAATAGGAAATGGGAATTTTTTTTAGGAAGTCATTTTTTCATTTGAAAAGAACAGTGCGTGGTTTTAATAAGAGCATACAGTATCAGTGGGTACTGTCTATGGGAATTGTTCTTTGGTAGGATAAAAAAAGAAAAGCTGCATTGTCTGCAGAAAAAATTCTAAGTTGCAGGCAACGCAATATGCTATTTTTCATTTTTTATTTGATGTACTTTTCGTGCCAGCATTTCAAGGATGTATGTAACCGGCAGCTGAGAGGTAATATTTGTTTCCCGATACATTTCTGTGTTTGTGTAATAGGGTAAATTGACATCTGAAAGACGGGAAATAGTTGAATTAGCACTATTTGTAATGGAAATAATATGTGATTTATGAATTTTTAATTGATTGATACAGTCAATCAGATCTTCATTCTCTCCAGAAACTGAAATGGTAATCAGACAGATTTTACTATCCAGATTTGATGAAATATTATATAAAGGTGTGTTCAATGGATCTTCTATATTTAAAGCTAATGTAAACAGAGAGGAATACAGCATTGCGCCGTATCCGGCCATCGTACTGGATGTCCCGATTCCAACAAAAAGAACTAGATCTGTCTCTTTTAAAATAGTTGCTGCAGCATTAATTTTTTCTTGAAACTCTGGGAAACTTGTACGTTTAAGAAATTCAATAAATGGCATTTCATCAATTGAAGATACTTCCAGCGCTTTTTTATCCAGCTCCTCAGTATAGAGTTGAAGGCGAAGACGAAAATCGGAATATCCTTCACAGCCGAACTTTTTGCAAAAACGTAAAATTGTTGTAGTGCTGACATGAGTGGCATTTGCCAGATCCCTTATTCTCATAAAGCAGACTTTGTGTATGTTCGCAGTAATGTAATTGTAGATATTGACCTCGATATCTTTTAATTCAACCTGATGAGATAAAAAAAGCATATAAACGCTCCCTTAACAGCTTTGTTTTTTTATTCTATTCTTCTGCTCATTCTACGCAACAGATTTTTATCTGTCAAGTATAGAGAATTACTGATATAAAGAGTTTTATGGGGGATTTTATTACAGAAATGAGAAAAAACACAATGTTTTATTTTGTGACATTTTACAAAATAGTGAACATTTCTCTAAGAAAGGTGAAACCATTTACAGAAAGTGTCGAACTTTATATACTTAAGCCATAAAAACAGATTTATATGAAAAAATTAACTATAAAGAAGACAGGAGAATGAAAAAATGAAAAAGCTTAAAATTGTAACAATTGGCGGAGGCTCAAGCTACACTCCTGAATTAGTGGAAGGATTCATCAAACGTCATAAGGAACTGCCTGTCAGTGAATTGTGGCTGGTTGATATTGAAGAGGGGAAACATAAGCTGGAAATTGTCGGTGCAATGGCTGAAAGAATGGTGAAAGCTGCTGGGATTGACTGTGAAGTACATCTAACATTGGATCGCCGTGAAGCATTAAAAGACGCAGACTTTGTAACGACTCAGTTGAGAGTCGGTTTATTAGATGCACGGGTTTTGGATGAGCGCATTCCATTAAGCCATGGCTTAATTGGACAGGAAACAAATGGCGCAGGAGGGATTTTTAAAGCATTGCGCACAGTTCCAGTGATCCTGGATATCGTGGAGGATATGAAAGAGCTGTGTCCTAATGCCTGGTTAATTAATTTTACAAATCCGGCAGGAATGGTAACAGAAGCTGTCTTGCGATACGGCAACTGGAACAAAGTTGTAGGATTATGTAATATTCCTGTCAATGCAGTGTTTGAAGAGTCAGAACTGTTGGGAGAAAAACCGAAAGATTTATTCTTCCAGTTTGCTGGAATCAATCACTTGCACTGGCATACGGTGGTTGATAAGGATGGTCAGGATCGTACCGATGAATTAATTAAAAAAATGTATGGTGGGTCTGAATCAACAACAATCGTTGCAAATATTAAAGACAATGATCTGATTTTTGAACAGGTTGAAAATCTTCATATGATGCCATGTCCATACCATAACTATTACTATTATACAGATAAAATGCTTGCAGAAGAATTGGAAGATTTCAAAAATAATGGGACAAGAGCTGAAAAAGTTAAAATTATTGAAGAAGAGCTGTTTGAACTGTATAAAGATCCCAAATTGGATTATAAACCACAGCAGTTGGCAGAGCGCGGTGGAGCGAGATACAGCGATGCAGCTTGCGAAATCATCAATTCAATTCATAATGACAAACGGACAACAATGACTGTCAGCACCCGAAACAACGGAACAATTACTGATCTTCCGGATGACTCAGCGGTGGAGGTTACTTGTATGATTACTGGAAAAGGGCCGATTCCTTATAATTTTGGCAGCTTCAAGCCACAGGAAAGAGGGCTTCTGCAGTTGATGAAATCTATGGAACTGTTAACAGTTGAAGCAGCTGTAACTGGAGATAAAGGAACTTTATTGCAGGCCTTCACAATGAATCCGCTGATTACAAGCGGTGATGTAGCGAAAGAAGTCATGGAAGAACTGCTGGAAGCACATAAAAGCTATCTTCCTCAATTTTTTAAATAGATAAAAGTGTGTAAAACCAACAGATACTTTTGATGGATGAATCTTTGAACGATACGCTGTCTTTTCCCGATCAAATGGGAAGCAGCAGGCGTTTAAAGGTTCATTTTTTGTGTTCTAATAAATAGCTGCAATGTTTTCGGAACTTTAAGTAATGCAACTGTCTTGCAAGCTTTTTGATGGAAACCTTGAAATGAAATAAAGAACTTTTTCTTTTCTTGTTTAATTACGTTAAACTGGATAGTAACAGTAGCTGGCAACTCAAAAGAACCTATAAAAAAACTTCCTTATTAAATAACCAGTGCACTTGACAACAGGTCTCCATCATTGAGCGTTCGGGCGGTACAAAGAGCAGCGAAGAAACACGCCAGAAAAACGATTGCAGCTCAATGCAGCTCATTGTAAAGTGTTTGGTTTGTTCATAGTTAGCTTATTACAAAGGGGAGAACAAGCACAGGGTATGAATTTTTTCATAATCAAGGATTTTTGGATTTTAGGTGAATATAGTTTAAATTATCCAGTAGATGATGGGGGAGAGACATGAAAAAAATTTGGCAGCGGTTTGGGATGTTTACGATAATGATTCTTTTTGGTGCAGTCATAGGGAGGTACCTTGGGTATTCAGTTGGCTCCGGTGAGTTGACTGGAAGGGAAATTTTCCAGCTGCTTTTATTAACAGTTATCTTTTATATTATTCATATTGTCATTCATGAAGCGGGACATGGTTTTTTTGGTTTTTTAACCGGTTATAAGCTGGTCAGCTATCGGATTTTTTCTTTTATATGGATTTGGCAGGAAAATGGCAAGGTGATTTTTCGACGTCAGAAAGTCCCTGGAACATTGGGACAGTGTCTGATGTCTCCCCCAGCCTATCAAAGAGGAAAATATCCATTTCGCCTATATCTTATGGGCGGTGTTATGGTTAATTTAATTGCAACAGTCATTGCAGGCATCTTTTTTGCGCCTGTTTCATTGTGGGGCAGCTGTTTTGTTGTTGTCGGTTTATTTATTATCGTAACAAATGGTATCCCTATGGGCTTTAATGATGGGATGAGTATAATGCTTGCTTCTGCAAGCGAAGAACAGCAGTACTTACTTTATCTTCAGTTCGAAGTAAATGATCAGATGATGAAAGGAAAAACCTATCGGGAACTGCCTGACAGTTATTTTAGTGATGTTCCTGAAATTCCTAAACGTACGTATTTTAATGACTATCTGAGTTTCTTGCAGGTAGGTCGTGCATTGGATTGTCGTCAATGGAGAATCTATAAAACGAAACTGGAAGAGATTTGGAGGCATAAAGAGGACATTATCAGCCTTTATCAAATAGAGCTGAAGAAAGAGCTGCTGTTTTGTCTGTGTATCTTCGGAGAAAAAGATGTGCGTATTTCTCAATTATGGGAAGACAAGGATGTTCAAATGAGTTTGAAGCAGTCTTCAATGGGAAATTGCCGTGTGACAGCAGCTTACTATTATTATATTGAAAAGAAAAAAGATGAAGCATTGAAACAATTGGAAAATGGACAGCAGCTGCTGATAAAAGCACCAAATCCGGGAGATGGGAAAATGGAGCTCCAGCTGAATCAATGGCTTTCGGAACAAATCATGGAGAACTCTCAAGGTGTATTTTTTTAGAAGAAAATGACCGCAATAAAAAATGACGGAAAAAAAGAATCGGGGAACCTGTTAATAGAGAACAGGATACTCCGATTTTTTTATTGCTGAGGCTTAATTTTGAGAGATCAATGTGAATGAGTTTTTTTTATAATCAATCAATCCATCTGTTTTCATTCTACCCAGTTCTCTGGATAGTGCACTGCGATCAACACCTAAATAGTCAGCAAGCTCCTGACGAGAAAAAGAAATATCGAATTGGCTGCTGTTGTTTTTTCTGCTTTGAAGTTGTAGATAATAGAGTAGCTGTTCACGGAGATTTTTTTGTGAAGCTAAATCTATTTTTTGATAAAGAGACTGATTATTTGATAAGAGTAGCTGGAACAGATTTTCAATGATACGTTGACGCAACGGACAAGTCGTTTTTTCGGGATGCAGAATTTTGTCTCTTTCAATGTACAACACAATACACGAAGCGGCAGCTTCGACTTCAAATTTATTGATCGTATTTTTTTCCCACAGACAATTTTCCCCGAAAAGTTCTCCGGCAGAAAGCTCAGCAAAGATTTGCCGCTCCCCATGGATGTTTGTTTTGCTCAGATAAACACTTCCTTCTAAAAGAATACCGATTGAATGAAACACTGTATCAGGATAAAAGAGCGTGTCTTTTTTTGCGTATAAAATTGTCTGTCCCTGTAAACAATTCAATGCTGTCTGCGTCTCTTCCAGAGTAAAGCCGTTAAAGAATACAGAATGCTGAATTAACGGAAGGTATTTTTCCATAAATTTCCTCCATGTTGCATATGCAACCGAATTTATTTTATTTTTGTGCTATCTTTAAATGAGAATGATTTTCATTATCATTTGCATTAGTTCAATTCTATCAAAAAAAGCTCATTTATAAAAGAGGGGATTAGGAATGAATAATACTGTAGTATCTCTAAATAAGCTAATTGATTATAAAAATGGTCAAATTAGAAGCAGGAATCTGCACAAAACATTTAATATCAAGCTGCCTTTAATGATTTATGCGCTGGATAAAGGAGAAAGTATCAGTGTTGAACAAACAAATCTGACAAAGCTGATTCAAATCATTGATGGATCGCTGGAAGTAACGATAGAAAATGAACCGCATTATTTGAAGACAGGTGAACTCATTGTCATTACTCCAAAAGTACTTCATGAAATCAAGGCGGATGAGCAATGTAAATTTTTACAAATTGAAACATTATAAAAGAAAGGAAGAAACTGATGAGTTATATACAGAAAATACCGCACAGTAAAGTATTAAATCTACGAGAAGAGGTACCGGTTGAGAAAGAACAGGTTGCAAGCATGACTCTTGTACAACGTCAAGACTTGGGAATGACTATTCTTTCCCTTGACAAAGATCAGGAGATTGGCGGACATTCTTCAAAAGGCGATGCAATGGTCAATCTCTTGAGTGGTCAGGCAAGAATAACTATTGGAGATGAAGTATTTGTTATTAATGCAGGTGAGACCATTATTATGCCCGCAAATATTAAGCATGCACTGTACGCAGTAGAAGCTTTTCAAATGCTTTTGGTTGTGGTAAAACCAGAAGGAGAGTTGTAAGAATGGCTGGAAAACAGGTAGGTCATACATTTTTGGCTAAACTGGGGAAGAAGCGGCTTCGTCCCGGTGGATTGGAGGCAACGCAATGGTTATTGTCTGAAGGAAATTTTTCCAGTGAAAGTAAAGTTCTTGAAGTTGCCTGCAATATGGGAACAACATTGGTGGAGGTTGCGCAGAAATATCATTGTGAAATTATCGGTGTGGACTTGGATAAGAAAGCGCTCGAAAAGGCAAAACAGAACATCCAGAAGGCCGGTCTTCTGGATACAGTCAGCGTTCAATCCGGAAATGCATTAAAACTTCCCTTTGAAGATAATACATTTGATATCGTTATTAATGAAGCCATGCTGACAATGCTGGATAATAGCTCGAAAGCAAAAGCGCTGAAAGAATACTACCGTGTGTTAAAGCCGGGAGGAAAGCTGTTAACACACGATATTAGTTTGTCGGAACCCAATGAGCAGTTGGTGAATGATCTTAGCCGTGCGATAAACATGCGGGTAGCTCCATTAACATTGGACAGCTGGCAAAAGCAGTATGCGGATGCCGGTTTTCGAAAGGTCAAGTATCAGACAGGAGCCATGTCATTAATGAATCCTAGAGGAATGATTCGTGATGAAGGATTTCGCGGAGCGTTCATGCTTATCAAAAACGGCTTGAAAAAAGAGAATAGAGAACAGTTTATGACAATGTTCCGCTATTTTAAAAAGGAACAGAAAAATATGCAGTATATTGCCAACTGTGCAGAAAAATAAGCATAGAATAGAAATCAAACAGTGACTGTAATTGAAGCAATGGTTTTGTTTATCGGTAGTAAAAGGAGTTGCTTTTGTCCCGCCGGTTATTCGGGTTTAGGTATGAAGAGAGTTTGGAACTTTGATTCTGTTCCAAACTCACCTATTATTATGTGTCACAAAATAGTCACATAAATTTCATCATAGAAAAATAACTTTATTCCAAAAAATTCATACTTGATCAGTAATATAGAGTCATACCAAATAAGCAAACCCTAATAAACACTTTTTCATTTTTTAACTCCTTTCCCGCCCTCCCCCAAGGGGCGGGTTCTTTTTTTATTTTCATAAAATATATTGGCTCTTTGTCAAATCGGACTGATAGTATCACCAATGAACATCGGAAGAAGGAATCGAACTCCTTCTCCGGTGTTTTTTATTTGTATTGAATAAGGCCGTTGAGTAAGAAAATTCGGGTACGCATATTTGAAAAATCTCGGAAACCATAAGCAACTCTTTTTAGCGTTTTAATATGCGTGTGCAAGTTCTCTAAGCGACCATTGGAATAGGGTTTGGTCAAAGCAAGACGAATGCCATTTTCGTACTTGAAGAAAGCTTTTCTTACCGATCGTAGCTCTTCGGGTAGCTTCGTTGGCATCGTGCGAAGCAGGCGGAAGAAGTGATTCCCATCTTTCTCATGATAAGATGCCAATAGT
>NZ_JAJDJW010000019.1:0-68533 GCF_020567645.1 Enterococcus sp. CWB-B31 | reverse complement strand
TTCCTTTCTAGTTGGTTTTGTGGTGATTCTATTCTAGCGGAAATGTTGTGTGTCTTCCTTGTTTTTTAATGAGAAAATAGGACCGATAGATTTTTTTCTATCAGTCCAATAAATTATAGAGCCCTATTTCAACAGGTATTAGAGTCACATAAAAGGATAGTTTTGCCGGCTTGTAGTTTGGATTTTAAGCTCTTAGAGTTATGCAGTCTAAAATAAGATACAAGACATATTTAAAAAGAGCGAGTAAGCATCTCTTTTTTTAAAAATAATTTTAGTTCATTATCCACAAATATATTGAATTTATTTGTTTTTGATGAACGATATAGATCATTTTTATTTTAGATAAAATAAAAATCTATCTGTTGGTTTTCGAAACAAATAGTTAAATGTGTTATATATAATTAATTTAATCATATTTTTATTTTAAAAAAATATAAGAAATAGTATGGACTTATAAAATAGATTGTTCTAAAATGAAGTGTGTAAAAATACTAATTTTATTAAAAATTATTTCATTATTATGTTTGGAAAAGAAATTATTTTTTAATTAAATTGGATAGAAATTGAAATTTAGAAAAAAAGAAAAGGAGACTCCTGTCATGAACATAGGTGTTATTAATCTATCAATTAAATTTGAAGAATCCTATTCAGAAATTCTGGAAAAAAATGATATTAATGTAGTTCAGTTGACTGCAGATAATTTTGAAGAAAGAGAGTCTGAATGTGATGGAATGATTATTTGTGAAGATGCTGTACAGGATACAGCTTGTACATGTAGTATCCTGTTGAAACTTAAAGAGAAGCCAAATGTATATGTATGGGTTATGTCCTCCAACCTACAAAAAATTATGAGAAGTGTTTATCTGCAATTAGGTGCATTAGGTATTATACCGGAGGATTTGGAACCCAATGAACTTCAATTATTTATTTCAAATAATTTAAACAAATGTAAAAAAGCATTTTTTTATGAAGGAAAGCACTTAAAAAAGTTAGAACCGGAAGAAGAAGTAATGTCAGGTACAAAATCACTGGAACTTATTCCTAGAAATCATAGTGTGAAGATTAATGGGAAAAAAGAAATTCCTTTGACTCGTCTAGAATACAAAACTATGGAAATTCTCTATAAGAATAAAAACAATACTGTCATATACAAAGAATTATTTGAATTAATATGGGATAAAGAATTTAATAATCAAAACTATCGAGTGGCAAATTTAATTTTTCATTTGCGGGAAAAAATTGAATCTGATGCGGTAGATCCGATGATTATACGTACTGTTCGCTCCAAAGGCTACATGCTGTGTTTAAAAGAATATGATAGGGAGATAGGACGGGAAATACATAATTGACTTTTAGCAAGTAGGCAAGGTAAATGAAATCAATAGAATCAAAAAAATGAAACCGCTTTGGATCAACCTACTGATGGCTGCTGTTCTCTGTGGGGCAGTATTTGTACGGCTATATAGTAACATATGAAACATACAAGCAGACATTTTCTATCATTGAACACCATTTATAGACTATCTTTTAATGTAATCTATAGTTTGGTCAAGAGCACTAGTCATCATTTTTAATTACAAAAGTTGATAAAGCTGAGATCAAAGAAAATTAAGAGTTTATCTTGGGATTATCAGATGAATAAGAAATTAAGCAACTTGGGAAGGTGTTAGGAAACCGCTCACAGGAAATTGTAACCGTAGATAGTTCTTCAGCAGCAGATATAGTGCTGAACTTCCTACTTTTAACTGAAATGAAGAAGAACGAATACTGTAAAATCGGCTGCAGTTGCGGCTAAGGATAAACTATTGAATCGAGAAAATCAACCAGCTATTACGAGGCTGGTTGAACTATTTTTGAAAAGGTTATTGGCAATCAAATGATTCTGAAGCTTTTATTTTTTGTTATTTTGATGTCGTTTGGAACTGCGAGTGAGCAAAATCAAAAGTAGATTTTTTATGTTGAAGTATTTGTTAGACAGTCTGACATACGGTGGTGTGAGAGGTCGGCTAGTCAACTAATAATTAACCTCTTGCCCGATTCATTTGTAGCATAGATTATGAGGACCTAGTCGGGAAAGTTTTTTTCGCTCCATAGTTATAGAATTGGATCGTCTAAAAGCATTATTTTTATTATAAATAAGATCGGCTGCTATAAACACTCTTTATAAAGACGAAGAACATTTCCGGTGAAAATCTTTTCTACTTCCCCGGAAGAGTAGCCGGCTTGGTCCAGTGCCTGATACAGTTTAGTGACAGAAGAAGCATCAGGCAGTTCAGATGAGACAGGAATGCCGTCAAAATCTGATCCTAGACCAATACAATCAATCCCTCCGATAGTGTGAAAATGATTCACGTGAGCAATAAATGCATCAGTTAGCGACACAAACCTATTTTCCTCTTTTAGAAACAGGTCAAAGTAGTTTATACCGATTACACCGCCTCTTTCGGCAATTTTTTTAATCAGAGGATCGGGCAGATTTCGAAAATGAGAGCAAACAGCACGGGCATTTGAATGACTGGCAACAAATGGTTTTTTAGTGTGAGTCAGAACATCTTCAACCAGCTGATCTGAGCCGTGAGAGACATCAATGATCATTCCCAGCTGCTCCATACGCTGGACGATGGCTGTTCCCTGTTCTGTTAAGCCTTGCTGAGCAGTCGTCAAAGTCTGTGTTTCTTCATTAAAAAATGCTGCGTTTGGAAACCCGATTTCATTCAGATAATTCCAGGTAAGAGTCATCATCCGAACTCCCTCCTGATAAAACTCCTCCAGCTTTTTCAAATCTCCGCAAACAGGTGCTCCCTCTTCCATCGTCAGCAGCGCACTCATGAGGTTGTCATTTTGATTGGCTTGTATGTCTGCATAACTTTTAACAGGTTTAATCCAATCCTGATTTTTTTCCATTTCCTCATAGAAGCAAGCAATCATTTCTTTGCAGGTTTTGTAGGGATCAGCAGTTTCTTTTTTATCCATGAATAGGGCAAAATTTTGAAGCAGATATTCTCCCTTCTTCAGTTTTTTCCGGTCAATTTGAAACGTGTTGCTTCTTAGGTATTCTGCTGATCCATTTTGCTTGCTTTGATAAATTTTCATTATTGTATCACAATGCATATCTATTGTATTTAGCATAATTATTCTCCTCGTTTTTATTTATCGTACCTCTTTGAAAGACTTTCGTCCATTGTTTTCAGAAAGGCCTTGGTAGAACTGTCAAAATAAAAATAGTCCTATGTATTTTTCAAAAAACTTTTCAGAAATATGAATGTAAAATGATTATTTAATAGGAATCTTTCAAAATTCATTGACAAAAGAGTGCAAACAAAGTATATTTACTACGAAATCATTCTTATCAACGTAGGCAATACGGAGATAAAGTAGTTGAAGCGAATACGCTTCTCCCAGGCCTGATTCCCATAATCAGGTTTTTTTATTTGTCATAAATAAATGGTCTTATAAACTTAGTATTAAAACAATCCTTATAATCAATACAAGCGTTTCAGTTGTAATAGACTCTATAGCGTTCTTGTTTAATAGTTGTTAATAGTGAGTATGTTACTGTTATTTTTAATGTTTACTTAATTAGTTAGATAAATCTCTTATCGCATCTTTTTTTCTTTCGGCGGCTGTTTCTTTTATCTGCATCATTTTTTTCATAAAAATGGCAATGAGATAGATCGAAATAGCTGAGACAACAGCTTCTCGAACACCAAAAACAATAAAATTTAATAAAATGATCACGAGATTCGTTAAAAAAACACCAGTTGCACGATCCATGCCAAAATGACGATTAAAAATCAGCGGCGGAACAGTCACTCCGCCATTAGAAGCCCCAATCTGATAGAGGATGAATATACCCAGGCTGAACATGAAGCTGCCGATAATCAAAGCAACTGGGAAAAATCTGGTTACAGAAACAACTGGAACATAGCTCAAAATGACTGGAAACATCAGGCTGCCTAGAAGTGTTTTTAGAAATACATCTCGATTCAGAAATAAAAAAGCCAGACAAAGCATCAGCAGATTTACACTCCAAACGATAACTGTGCGGTCAATGAGCAAGAGTATTTCAAGAAGATAGCCAATGGAGCCTACACCAGCGGAAGCTATGCCATGAGGAAGCAGGAAAAAATTCAATCCTATGGAAATAATAATAATCCCTGCAAGAATACCGGGGATTTTTTTCAGTTCATCTTTCATTTGAACCCTTCTTTCTCAAAGTAATCATTCCTTTCCATACTTTATCAAAAGAGTCTCCCTAATTGCAGGCAATTATTTCATAGGTCTGCGAAAAAAATGACCCGCTTTACAGGTCATTTATCTTGAAAAAGCAAAAGACCGAGGATTTTGTTTCCCGGTCTTCTGTTTCAATTATCCTATTGTGGTCGGTGTATACTGAACAACGGTTCCATACGCAAAGATTTCGATAAATTTCTCATCCTCTTTTACAACTAGTTTTTCTTCAAAATGGCAGTTGATTACTGCATCTGCATGATATTCAAACGCCATTTGCTTCAGCTTCAGGCAGACATTTGCAAAGATAGCGTTCGGATCTGCTTCTGGAGCAAACAAGTCCTCCTCTACTCGGTCAGCTGCAAAAATAATATCCCGCAAAATATATTTCTTATTAATATTTCCTGTGGACAGGGTAATGCTGCTGATCTGATCTTCCAAACTTTGAATATTATTATTTCGACTCATAATGTTTACCTCCTAAAGTTATGTCCTCTTTATTGTAATGATTAATAGAAGGAAAAGCAAAGCTAATATCTGTTAAAGTTTAAGCAATTTGAAAGAGTCTGTATTGCGTAATCATTAAATTTGTGCTATTCTATTTCCAGTAAAAAACAGACGGAATAAAGCAGTCAAAGTGCTAAATCCAACCTTTTAAGGACAAAGGGTGGAGTGGGCGCTTTTTTTGTAGCTTAAATATAGAATATTGTTTTTATTTATACATAGGTATACAGAGAAAGGAAGAGAATGATGCAGCAAGTGACTTTGGAGTTTGATACAATTGCCGCTATTTCCACACCTCCTGGAGAGGGAGCAATCAGCATTGTTCGTTTGAGCGGAGATGAGGCTGTTGTGATTGCAGACAGCGTTTATCGTTTCGGCAGCAAGAAGTTAGAAGAGGTACCATCCCATACCATTCATTATGGTCATATTTTTGACCCGAAAACAAATGAACTGCTTGATGAGGTGATGATTTCAGTAATGAGAGCACCAAAAACATTTACCCGGGAAGATGTTGTGGAAATCAATTGTCATGGTGGTATTGTGGTTGTTAATCAGCTGCTGCAGCTGCTATTGAGGGAAGGTGCACGTCTGGCAGAACCGGGAGAATTCACTAAACGAGCTTTTTTAAATGGACGAATGGATTTATCTCAGGCAGAAGCAGTAATGGATTTGATTCGGGCAAAAACAGACAAAGCCATGCAAGTAGCGCTGCATCAGCTGGATGGAAATTTATCTGTATTAATCCGGTCATTGCGACAGGAAATTTTAGAAACATTGGCTCAGGTTGAAGTGAATATTGATTATCCTGAATATGACGATGTGGAAGAGCTGACAACTAGACTTCTGTTGGAAAAAGCTGTCTTTGTTAAAGCCCAAATTAAGGGGTTGCTGACAACAGCCAAGCAGGGGAAAATCCTAAGAGAGGGACTGAGTACAGCAATTATTGGTCGTCCAAATGTTGGGAAGTCAAGCTTGCTGAATCATCTGCTGCAGGAAGAAAAAGCGATTGTCACAGATATTGCCGGAACAACCAGAGATGTAATTGAAGAATATGTCAATGTTCGCGGAGTGCCTCTGAAGCTGATCGATACAGCAGGGATTCGTGAAACGGAAGACCTTGTGGAGCAGATTGGTGTGGAACGCAGCCGTAAAGCACTGGCAGAGTCTGATCTGATTTTACTGGTATTAAATCAGAATGAAGAATTGACACTTGAAGACAGGCAGCTTTTGGAAGCAACAAAAGGACTGAAGCGAATTATTTTACTAAATAAAATGGATTTACCCTCTGTGTTAGATAAAGAAGAGCTGACTCAGCTGGCAGAAGTAGAAGAAATTCTTCCGGTTTCTGTTTTATCCAATACAGGAATGGAACAGTTGGAATTAAAAATTGCTGAGTTGTTTTTTGGTGGTAAAACAGGTGAGAAAGATGCGACCTATGTTTCCAATACTCGTCATATCGCTTTACTGGATCAGGCAGTGTTATCATTGGAAGAAGTAATTCGAGGGATTGAAGCAGGCATGCCTGTAGATCTGGTTCAAATAGATATGACCCGCTGTTGGGATTATCTGGGAGAGATTGTCGGAGACAGTGTGCAGGATGAGTTGATTACACAGTTGTTCAGCCAGTTTTGTTTAGGAAAATAAGTGGTATAGCAATAGAAAAATTCAGTTGTATAAATATAAAGAAAAAAGATTGTGCCAAAGCTTCTCCATGCGACGGGTAATTGCAGGAGCACGTACACGAACGTAACTGCGAGGAGTAACCGCAGGAGCACATGCACGAATATAACTGCAAGGAGTAACCGCAGGAGCACATGCACGAATAAACTGCGAGGAGTAATAGCAGGAGCATGTACACGAACGTAACTGCGAGGAGTAATAGCAGGAGCACGTATACGAACGTAACTGCGAGGAGTAACCGCAGGAGCAGAAGTGTTCCCCCTCAAGAACCAAATAGGTAACATGCATCATCTACTCTGACAAGTCAATCGTAGTGATTTATGTCAATAAGTCGGAATATCCGAAAATTGTCAAGGAACACTAGTCATAAAATGAATAGCTGTGAATGGATACCTTTCTGGAGCTGCTTATATTTCAGTATCGTTCGACTTATTTCCGAGATGTTGCCTGCGATTACTCGGCGCAGTTTAGGACCGACCAGTGCTAGTTCTACTTTGCCATTTCTGCTTATATTCGTACTTTAGCAGAATGGTATGTGTAGTTTCGATAAGTATTCCTTGAATGAAACTAGCTCACTTGATGTAGTAGAACTGTATGCGTAGCGTAGAAGAACTGCTGTCTCTACGAGTCTAATGATTCTTGAGACAAAACATTACACTGTATCCATTTTTCTGCGTCTATAGTTCTTACGAATGTTCGAATCATACAAAGACTGGAACGCCGTTTATTCGGTTTTAGGGGACTCAGACATACTTATGTCACAGTCCCTATTAGTAAAAATTAAAGGAGCCTAACATTAATGAATCAATTTAGTGCAGAAACATATGATGTTATTGTTGTCGGAGCCGGACATGCAGGATCAGAAGCAGCATTGGCTGCAGCTCGTATGGGAAGTAAAACGCTGCTGTTGACAATTAACTTGGATATGGTCGCATTTATGCCTTGTAATCCATCTGTTGGCGGACCGGCTAAAGGTGTCGTTGTCCGTGAAATCGATGCATTGGGTGGAGAAATGGGCAAAAATATCGATAAAACGTATATTCAAATGCGGATGCTGAATACAGGAAAAGGCCCTGCTGTTCGTGCGTTGCGGGCACAGGCAGACAAGCATGCTTATGCATCAGAGATGAAGCATACGATCGAACAAACGGAGAATCTAACGCTGCGTCAAGGAATTGTAGAAAACCTGATTGTTGAAGATGGTACCTGTAAAGGAGTTGTTACGACAACAGGAGCTGCTTATCAAAGTAAAGCAGTGATTATCACTGCGGGAACTGCCTTGCGTGGAGAAATCATTATCGGAGAATTAAAGTATTCTTCCGGTCCCAATAACTCACTGCCGTCTATTGGTCTGGCAGACCATTTAAAAGAGCTGGGTCTTGAAATGGATCGTTTTAAAACAGGGACACCGCCACGGGTGAAATCCAGCAGCATTGATTACTCGGTTACCGAAGAACAGCCAGGGGATGAGCGGCCAAATCACTTCAGCTTTAGTACGCCGGATAGTGCTTATAATCTTGATCAGCGTTCCTGCTGGCTGACTTATACAAACGAAAGAACACACGAAATTATTCAAGCGAATCTGCATCGAGCGCCAATGTTTACAGGAATTGTCGAAGGAGTGGGTGCTCGCTACTGCCCGTCTATAGAGGATAAAATTGTCCGTTTTTCAGACAAACCGAGACATCAGCTGTTCCTGGAACCGGAAGGTCTGAATACAGAAGAAGTATATGTACAAGGGCTCTCCACATCTCTTCCAGAAGATGTACAGACCGATGTTCTTCACTCCATTGCCGGGTTGGAGAAAGCGGAAATGATGCGTACAGGCTATGCAATTGAATACGATGTCGTTGTTCCTCATCAGCTGCGTCCAACGCTGGAAACAAAGATCATTGAAAATCTGTTTACTGCCGGACAGACAAATGGTACGAGCGGCTATGAAGAAGCAGCTGGACAAGGATTGATCGCTGGAATTAATGCGGCGCTGAAAGTTCAGGAGAAAGATCCGTTTGTAATGAAGCGCAGTGATGGCTATATTGGCGTGATGATTGATGATTTAGTGACGAAAGGAACCAATGAGCCATATCGTCTGTTGACTTCAAGAGCAGAATATCGACTAATTCTGCGACATGACAATGCTGATTTACGTTTAACTGAAAAAGGACATGAGATTGGTCTTGTACAGGAAGAACAATATGAGAGCTATCTGGTGAAAAAAGAGGCAGTTGAAAAGGAAATTGTACGTTTAAATTCGGTTAGAATAAAGCCGACAGCGGGTGTACAGGCATTTTTAGAAGAAAAAGGCTCAGTACCATTAAAAGATGGAGTCCTTGCTGCTGATTTCCTGAAACGACCTGAAATGACCTATCATGAAGTTCTTCAGTTTATTCCGGCAGAGGAAGAAGCGTTAGACGATAAAGTTATTGAACAGGTAGAAATCCAAATCAAATACGAAGGCTATATCAAAAAAGCACTGGAAAAAGTTGATAAGCTGAAACGCATGGAAGCTAAACGCATCCCTGAAAATATCGATTACGAAGCGATCAATGGACTGGCAACAGAAGCAAAACAAAAGCTGCAGAAAATCCAGCCTGAAACCATTGCGCAGGCAAGCAGAATCAGCGGAGTGAACCCGGCTGATTTGAGTATACTGATGGTGTATATCGAACAAGGGAAGATAGCGAAGGTGCAGATAAAATAATTAAATAGTTGAGAACCTCCAGGCCATTTCATCAGGTACATACATGAGGACCCTGGAGGTTCTTTTTTGAGTTCATAATCACTTTGCTATTACTAAAATAAAGAAGAAATATAATCAAATCTTACTATCTATGAACAGTTACGACTGAAAATGTCACACTTGGAAATTTTGATTTAAATGATTGAGTACAGTAAATAAGCTCATATGTAATAACTGACATTTGGCAGAGGTATTAAGGTATTGTATGGGTGTAATAAAAAAACGGAAGGAGAAACAGTTATGGGAAAAGAAATCAGTACAAGTGAATTAAGGGTAAATGAATTCGATTTGGAATTAGAACTACTGAATTTGGATGGAGTATCGGCAATTCCTGAAACAACTGCAAGCAGCGGCTCAATAAGCTGTTCAGCATCATCGACATGTGGATCAACTTCATGTTGCGGTTCTTGTTAATCTTTGAATATTGAGGATATATTGAAGGGATTGTGATATTAGCATATTCCTGCCTCCCAAAAAAGAATAAACAGTGTTTCAAAAGCAGTTCTTCTACGCCTTGCTACTCATACAGTTCTACTATAAATAATTTAGAAAACAGAACTGGCATCTCGGAGCTAGGCGCTTTTTATACGAAAATTAAACAGCTCAAAAAAGGCTACCTCCTACTTCATTCGTAGTTAGCTAGATTTGGTCTAGACTGATTTGATAACTGTAAGCGTTAGAGTTGTCTTTTTCTCTTGTAACTATCTTTCTCCAAATTCTTGGTAACGGGACGCATCGAAAAACATCCGATAAATAATTCGTAATATCAAATGTACGGTCGCAACAACCGTCTTTTCGTGCGACGAGTAATCGCAGGAGCAAATAAGTAGAACGATCTAGTTTGTCCCTCAAGGTCAACTTGGAGAAGGGGCTCAATTAATCATCGACCTACAAGCCTCTCCTGTCCTCTTTAGTATGACAGGAAATAGCGTGCAGGTCGATGATTTTTCATTTTTATTCTGTTTGGTGAGGGTGATAGCCCTCATGAGTGTTTGTCCCACTCTCATTTATTCTTGAATACGAACCCAAACGCTTTTCTTATTTTGACTTAATGGATCAGTAACTGTAATCAAGAGGTTGCCTGGTTCAGTAGCTGTAAATACTCCTTGATTTGCTAGAGTACCGTTGCCTTGAAGCCCTGTTCCCCGTCCTGTTTTGAAAGTGACTTTCTTTGTCAATCCATTGTTTGCCTGAGCAATAATCTTTGTACTTTCTCCTACTTTAAGTGTAATGTCGAGAGGGGAAGAGATTGTTGGTGGATTTGGTTCATATTTAATTAGTTCAAAGTCATATATTTCACCTGGTGTACCTACCATTCGGAATCTAATTCCTTTTTTCATATCTTCTCCATAGGCATATGGAACAGAATCATAATAGAAACCATCTTCTTCAACATAACCGCTTATACCGCTAACCCATTGATTTGATTGGAGCTGACTCATTTGACTGTTCCTTTTCGAAGATTTTATCGTGTAAAAATCTTCTCCGCTAAACTCACCATGGAACCAATCTACATCCATTGTATAATCAATCTTTCCAGTATATTTGCCGGCAATCTCAATCTTAGTAGCAGTTTCAAAAGTATTTCCATGGTCATCGTTCACTACTATTCTTACTTGTACAGCCTCACCTGTTATCGGATCTTCAATTTTTATGGATGATATTCCCGGATCAACAGCAACTACACGTCCATTTGAATCAACAGGTATATTGTCTCCAGTTACAGAGTATGTTAAATCACTGGTCACTTCATGACCAGTTTTTGCTTTCAGGCTGATTGAATCGCCTATATTCAGTGTATAGCTGGTTTCATTTACTACAGGGAGTCCGGAATCAATAGCAATGACTTTAAAAGAATAGTCAGTACCAACTTTTTCGCTGAATTTAATAGAAATATTTTCGTAGTTTTGAAAAGAAGCATTGTTTGCTGTATAAAACAATCCATCTTTTTCTATAGTATACCTTACTGAAGATCCCGAAGCCCATGATCCAGATTGAGTATTTGTTCTGGCTATTTGTGTTGGCTTCGTATCAGAGATGACAATAAAAGATTTTCCCTTATCAATTTCACAAAAGAAAAGGTCTGAATCCCCGTTGTATTCAATGGTTCCAAAAGATTCTTCTCCTAATTTAACTGAAGTGGCACTTAAATAGCTATTTCCATGATCATCACCAACGACCACTTGACTGTTTGCTGTGTAGTTTCCATCAGTAGTAGTTGCAGTAATGGTACTGATTCCTTCTTTGATTCCGCTGACTACCCCATTAGAATCAACAACAGCTATTTCAGGATTTGAACTTTCCCACTTAATAGTTGGAATAATTGCATTTTCAGGTTCAGCACTTACCTCCAATTTAATTGTTTCCAGCTTTTTTGGTAATAAATTGGCTGTTTTAGGTGCAATGGCTATTTTTTTCAATTCGACTGGCTTACTGATTAAGTAATTAATAAAAGCAAACCGATTGAAGTCAATATTTGTTGCTCGAGCAGCAATTGTTTCATCTTTTTCATTAGCATAGGAAACAATTACTCCTCTGATTTGATTCAAGCTGTTGTACAGCGGTGAACCACTGTTTCCTGTTGTTACATCAAAATAGGTAAAAAGATTTTTTGAAGAATCTGGCATGATAATATTTGTTTCGTTATTTTCTGTATACATGTCACCACCGAACATTCCCGGATAGCCTGTCACTGTATAATTTCCGTAAGAATAATAGTCTTCAAAATAGGTAATCCCCATCCAACCAGTCTGTGTTCCAATGGAATTCTCCAATTGAATCAAAGCGATATCTTCTTCAATTGTAGGATTGTCCCGATAGGCTTTTGGTATATAAACTTTCTTTGATTCTGTTTTTCCAAAAGGTATTTTTGGCTCAGTAGTAGAATTTCCGGGAGTCACATGAACATTTGCAAAACCGTTTTCCAGATTAAAAACAGCATGTGCACAGGTCAGTACTAAATTACTATTAATTAATGCGCCAGATCCTTGTCCGCCGTTGTGTCCGTTGCCGGTCGCAACCGTTCGTACTACAGCAGAATACGGATATTGAGTAGTATCGGTTACTTTCACTCGGTCATCTTCACCTATAATACCAATACCGGAAGCAGTTTTTGCAGCTTTGAGAGCGACAGGTGGAGAAGCTTCCAGACTTTCTGGCAGTCCGTCTGTCTGAATTTCATTGAATGAGATAACTCTTTCTGTGCCGCTTACCACATCATATTCAATCCAGTCATTGTTTTCATTCGCAAAACTTACTGTTGGTTTAAATAACAAAAGTACAAGACCAGCAATAATACTTATTGTTAACCTATGCAACCTTTTTTTCATTTTGGTCCCTCCTAATTAAGTGTGCATATAAGTATAACATTATTTTTTTTGAATTGTTATTTTATTTTGTTAAAACAATTTTTTTCATTTGGATAATATGGTTGTTATAGCTTGCATTATCTGTAAAACAGTTTATTGAAAGGAAAGATATCAGATTTCTTTAAGTTTATACTGTGAGTGAATAAATTTTTATTTATTTTATAATTGTTATTTAATGTGTTTGAAAATGATAGGATGATTGAATTTCTAAATCGCGAAAATTTTTACATTCAGTCAAAAAATTGGTATCTACTTTTGTTTTTAGATTTTATAAAATTTTAATTAGTGTTATTTAAAATACAAATATAAATAATTGATACACGTGAATTTCTTAAAAATAGCTAGATAACTTGTCAACTAGGGATAGATATTTAGAATATGTAATATAGAGAATAAGTACGCACAGAAAGAAGGATTGAAAGTAATATTTGTAACCCGGCAGATTTCAAGAATAAATAATTTGTAGGTTTACAGGGAAAAAGAGAATAAATCAAAGTCAGTTTAAATGGGATAGTACTAAGCATTTTTTTGTGCATGTTTCATGTGGAACAATTCAATGATACATAATTAATATGGAATTATAGCTTCTAATTGTTTGAAAGTGATTAAGCCTGAGTAATTAAACTTTAAAAGTCAGTCTCAGTAATCCAATCTAGTTCCATTAGTTTATTGATAACACTATTAAAATCTAAGTTTACATATTTTACTGTGATTGTTCTAAATTATAATTTGACATGATGGCTGTGGATGCTGAAAAAAATGAGTGCATTGAAGCTGGAAGTTGTCTATCTGTGTATATTTCTAAAAGTGTTTGGACACAGATGAAAGAGGTAGGTATCATAATCATTAATATTCTGACAAGTACCAGTGTTGAGGATATCTCTTTAGATATTCAATTATTTTGATGGGAATAGTTATGACGCTGTTTGTCGGGGCTATACTAAGATTACCTGCAGCAGCGGGTATCTTTAGCAAAGGTACTGGCACAGGATATGGAGACTATTTTGCTGGATGAACCCAATAATCACTTGGATTTGCACCACTAGATTGACCTAGTCAGCTACTTGAATGACTGGACAAAAACATATAACAAAACAAATGATCGGCGTGTTTCATGATACTCGTCTGGCACTGTCTCTAAGCAGAGAAGTGCTGTTTCTTAAAAGCGGGAAAATCGTTCAAAAAGGAGATTTTTTGGAGATAGCCTCAAAAATACTGCTGGAAGAGGTTTTTGAAATTGATATGGTTGCTTATTTTCAAGAGCAGGATACTATCTGGTCCAGCATTGTAGAAAATTAAAGGTATGAAATTGATAATGGGGTAATTAAAAATAGCTTATTTAAAAAAATATAAAATGCCCCCTCTGAGTATTGTCTGTTTAAACAAATATCAGAGAGGGCATTATTTTTTATAGAATTCAGATGTGACTGATACTTTTAAATGTTTGGATTCTCAGTGGCAGCTTAGTCACAGTGACTGCTTTTTAATACATTCCAAAGCTGGCAAGCCATGCTAGAAGTACTGCGAGCGGTCCTGTCAGCAGCCGAGAGAACAGAACGGCAGGAACTCCGACTTCAACTGTATAAGGCTCTGCTTCTGCAAGGGTCAGCCCTACTGGAACAAAGTCTGCACCTGCCTGAGAGTTAATTGCAAACAACGCCGGCAAAGTCATTGCAGGAGAAATGGTTCCTTTACCTACCTCAACCCCTAACAGCACACCAACAACCTGGGCAATAACAGCTCCCGGTCCAAGAACCGGTGACAGTACTGGAATTGAACAGATCAGAGATAGAATAAGCAATCCCGGAAGGTTTCCAGATAACGGCTTAACTGCTGTGGCAATCACATTTCCGATACCGGTATAGTTGATTAAACCTACCAGCATACTTACAAACGCCATGAACGGTAAGATATTTTTAATCACCATATCAATGGTGTCGCGTCCGGCCTGATAAAAAACGCCGACGACATTTCCGACAACCCGTCCCATTTTATTAATAAGAGCCATAATGCCGGTTTGCTGCTTGGCATTTTCTTCTTTGGCAGTTCTCACTTTCTCTTTTGCTTCCTGATACGCAGATTTATCAGCAGTTGCCGATTGTTTCTTGACTTTTTCCTGAACAGGACCTTCAGCTGCTGCTGTGATAGTATCAAGTGTAACACCTGAAACAAAATTTTGTTCATTGATAAATTTCATCAGTGGTCCTGAAGGCGTTGTAGAATGAAGATTTACAGTTAGTACATTTAATTTTGGATAAACGCCGCATCGGGCAGTTCCACCGCAATCAACAACTGCACAGACCATTTCCTCCGGTGCCACTTTTTCTTTAAAGCCATCTCGTGCTTCTGCGCCGATCATATCTGCAATTTTCTGAGCCACTGGGTGAATACCTCCGCCAGTGATAGAAGCTACAATTGTTTTTCCTTCACTTACCTGCAGCGTCAGAGGTCCTCCCCATCCGCTTGGTCCTTTATGAGCGATTACTGCTTTTACCATTTATATTCATCTGCCTTTCTTTTAAGCGTCTGTTGTTTCTTTCCACATAATTTTAGTCAACATTTCTGTAATGATTCCCCGAATTAATATTACTACCAGTCCCACCAGAAAATAGCGGACAGCTAACGGCATAACGGACAAGCCCAGTGTTGTTAGACCAGAAGAAATTCCTGTCCAGACAAAAAGCTCTCCTGCATTGGCATGTGGAAACAGACCGGTGATTGGATGGACAAAAGAAACGGCTGCATCATAGAATGCCGGCTTTTGTTTCTCTGTCAAAAAGCGTCCAAACGAATAACACATTGGATTCGTTAAGAAAAAGACGGCTAACAGCGGGAATACACTGTAACGTAGAATAATATTTTTGGTACAGAACTGGGCAAATGCTGTTACACGTTCTTCGCCAATCAATGCAATTAGGGCGTTAACAAAGGTCAGAAGAACGATCAGTGTTGGGAGGATACCGGTAATTAAGCCAACCAGATTTTCTCCCCCTGCATTAAAAATACCGATAAAATTTTCTGCCAAACTAACTAACATATCCATGTACTTGTTCCTCCATTTTCATTATTTCTTTTTTAATTAATCCCAATGCCTGTTCATAAGCTCTAAGACGCTGCTTATTTGTTATTTCATTTAGAAGTCCTTCAGCATTTTTACCGATATAGGTTTCTTTCTTTTTAAATCGGGAAAATACTGTAAAACCGGACATTTCCTGGAAATCTAAAATGGTTCCTGCATCGTCAGTTACCAAAATCAGAATAGAACCTTTCCCCAAGTTGAACTTCGTTTTCGCGATACCGACCCCTAAATAGCCAGACTGCCTATACTTGTTTTCATTGATGACCTTCTGATAATTCTTGTGCTGTATATAGGAAAAAAATAACTGCAGCAGCCAACATGATACTAGCAGAACAATCAGGTTCAGATACTCTCCCAAAATAATCATCCTCCAATTCTTTTTTATTTGAAAGCGCTTCATGATATAAGACCATGGTAATTATATTTATTTTGTTTGTCAATCTGATTTACAAGAATTTCTGCATTGGAACATATGTCACGTTTGTGAAAGAACGGTGTCGAATTATAAACATTGCAATATTTTCGATGATTTTCAAAAAACTAACTTAATCCCGTTGACAAAGAAAAAATTTAAATATACTATTTGTTTGTATCGTATGTTACTACAAAGAACATTTGTTAAAGGAGTGGTAAAATTGACAATCTATCAACAACTTTTAGAACGTGAGCATGAAGGAAATCCAATCAAAGTAGGTGTCATCGGTGCTGGTCAAATGGGTTTCGGGATGGTCGCTCAAATTGCTACAATTCCTGGAATGACAGTCACAGGGATCAGTGATATTCGAATTGAATTTGCTGAAAAAGCAGCTGAAGCTTATCACGCTTCTTCGAAACAAAAGAACAAAACTTTGGTAACGACAAATTTTAAAGAGGTCATTTATTCAGAAGATGTGGAAGTCGTTGTCGATGCAACAGGTGTTCCCGAGGTGGGAGCAAAAATTGCTCTTGAGACATTAATTGCGAAGAAACAGCTTGTACTTTTAAATGTAGAAATCGACATCACAGTCGGCCCATTAATGCACAAACTTTACAGGTCAGCAGGATTGGTCTACACAGGATCAGATGGAGATGAGCCGGCAGCAACGACTGAACTGTTTGAATTTGCGAAATCAATGGGAATGGAAGTGTTGGTTGCAGGGAAAGGGAAAAATAATAAGCTGAAAATCGGTGCGAATCCGGATACCTGTCAGGAAGAGGCAGACAGCAAAGCGATGGCTTCTCACATGCTGGCAGCGTTCCAGGATGGCACTAAAACAATGGCGGAAATGAATTTGCTGTCTAATGCAATCGGCTTCATTCCAGATAAAGTGGGGATGCATGGAATTTCCGGAGATGTCGATTCAGTTGTTAAAGATCTTGATCTGAAAGAAAATGGTGGTGTCCTTTCTCAGTATGGAGTCGTTGAATATGTGGACGGACTGGCACCAGGTGTATTCGTTATCGTAAAAGGACAGAATGAAGGAGTTCGACATGAGTTAAGCTACCTGATGAAAAAAGGAGACAGAGACCATCATATCTTGTTCCGCCCGTTCCATTTGGCCAGTCTGGAAACACCGATTACTATTGCTAAAGCCGTGTTAAGAAATGATCATGCCATTGTTCCAATGGGTGCACCTGTTTCTGAAACCGTTGCCGTGACCAAAAAAGATATTGCTGAGGGCGAACGGCTGGACGGCATTGGCGGATACTGTGTACGCGGGGTTCTTGAAACACATGCAGATATGAAGAAAGAAGGGCATATTCCAATTGGGTTAATCTCAGGAAAGGTGGTAGCACGCCGTCCGATCAAGGCAGGAACATTTATCACTGAAGAAGATGTTGTTCTAGATGAAACAACGACTGTCTGGCAGTTGAGAAAACTTCAGGACAGTACATTTGATTAGTCACAGTCGTATTAAAGGAGTCTAAAACATGGTAAAATCAACTGTAAAAGAAATTGGAGAATTCGCTTTTTTTGAGGATATCCCTGTTCTGATTTTATTCAATTCAACTGCACCGGAAGGTCTTCGTGAAGTCTGTGTGATTCATGATTTCGAAGATGACCCAAATGAAAATATGTTAAAAATCGGAAGTCAGATTGTTTTTGGCAGTCAGGTATATACTGTTGAAGATATTGGACATTTGGCAAATGGATCCCTGTTTGAACTTGGGCACATCTCTCTCTATTTTGACTTGGGAGAGGAAGAGCTGCTGCCGGGTTCCGTACTGCTGTCACCGAATAAGGTGCCGGAAGTGGAGGCTGGGGATATAATACAATTCAATTATTGATAATTATGTTTGGAGGAGAAGAGAATGAGTTATTCAGATGATACAAGATTATTGGTGGAGATTGCTTCCATGTACTACGATGAAGGAGCAAAACAAGCAGATATAGCCAAAAAATTCAGTATCAGCCGTTCTCTTGTCTCCAAATATTTAGCAAAAGCAAGAGATTTGGGATTAGTGGAAATTATTATTCATGATGACCTGCTTCATCCGTATCGCTACCTTGAAGATAAATTAAAGCGTAAATATAACCTGGAAGAAGTCATCTGTACGTCTACTTCCGGAGAAGAAACGCTGATTAAAAGACTGGGTGTAACTGCAGCGAAGTATCTGGCAAGAGTTATTCAGCCTCATCATACCGTAAGTGTCTCAGCAGGTACAGCTGTACAAGAGGTTGCTCTGAATTTTTCTTCTAAAAATCAGCTGCCGGATGTAAAGTTTGTTCCAATGGTCGGCGGCTTAGGTCAGCAGCATATGAACTTACAGGCGAATGTTGTGTGTGAAATTTTTGCCAAGCACAGTGGTGCAACCGCAATTGAAATGCATGCACCGATTACAGTGGATTCAGCAGAGGCCAAGAAGGTTTTTATGGAGCAGTCCTTTATAAAGAGCGTTTTTAATCAGGCAAAACAGGCAGATATTGCTTTGGTGGGGATTGGCGGCAAGCCCGTCTACTCAACAATGACAAAAGCGTATCTGCTGGCGAATACGGAGGAAATTACAACAGAATTATCCAACGGCGTCGTTGTCGGTGATATTTGCTACAACTTTATCAACAGCGAAGGAGAGCTTTCAGACTGTACGTGGAATAAACGTGTGATGGCACTGAACCTTGAGGATCTGAAACAAATCCCAAGAGTTGTCGGAGTAGCTGGAGGTAAAGATAAAATTGACGGAATTCATGCAGCGTTGACCGGTCATCTGGTCAATGTCCTGATAACAGATGAAATCACTGCAAAAGCATTATTGGATATAGTTTAAGCAAGTCCCTTACTCTTGTTAAAAATACAGCCTATATGGAGAAAGTATCAGTTGATTGTCAAGATTGACTGATGTGAATAAACAAGAGGAGATCAAAAAAATGACAGAAGCAAGCACAATATCGCTGCCCAATCGTGCCGGTTTGTCAGACGGTGAGCTGAAAGCGATTTATGAAACCATGTGGGAGATCCGTTTCTTTGATGAAAAAGTCGATCAGCTCTTTGCCAAAGGACTGATTCACGGCACGACCCACTTGGCTGTCGGGCAGGAAGCCACTGCAGCCGGCAGCGGTGCAGTACTTAGAAAAACTGACTGGATTACCGCAACACATAGAGGGCATGGTCAGACCATTGCCAAAGGAACCAATATCAATGAAATGATGGCCGAACTGTTTGGTCGAACCACCGGAACCAATAATGGCAAAGGCGGCTCCATGCACATTGCCGATCTGGATACCGGAAATCTGGGAGCCAATGGAATTGTCGGCGGGGGCTTCCCCATCGCAACCGGGGCTGCCCTGACTGCAAAAATGAAGAAGCTGGATCGGGTGGCGCTGGCCTATGCCGGAGACGGTTCTACCAATGAAGGCAGCTTCCATGAAGCTGTGAATCTGGCAGCAATCTGGGATCTGCCGGTGGTCTTCTTCATTGAGAACAACCAGTATGGCATGAGCGGTTCGGTGAAAAAAATGACCCGGGTGGCCCACTTGTCCGAACGGGCACAGGCTTATGGGATTGAGGGCATCACCATTGACGGCAATGATCTGCTGGAGGTCATCAACACCACCCATGATGCCGTGGAAAAGGCCCGCAGAGGTGAAGGTCCTACCTTGATTGAGGCTCTAACCTATCGCTGGAAAGGGCATTCGAAATCAGACGCAAAAAAATATCGTACAAAAGAAGAGGAGGAAGACTGGCGGAAAAATCGTGATCCAATCAAACGAGCCAAAGAAGCCTTTATGGAAGCTGGAATCTTCACAGAAGAAGAGGCAGAAGCCATTCGATTGGCTGCCAAGCAAACGATTGAAGATGCAGTTTCTTTCGCGGAAGAGAGCCCGATGCCGGTGCTGGCTTCCATGTACGAAGATGTGTATGCAGAGTAGGAGGGGTATGAGATGAGAGAAATAACCTATTCCGAAGCAATAAGGGAAGCGCTTACGGAGTCAATGAGAGAAAATGAAGATGTATTTATGCTTGGCGAAGATATTGGTGTCTATGGGGGTGCCTTTGGGGTCAGTCGAGGGATGGTGGAAGAATTTGGTGAAGAACGGATTCGTTCCACACCCATTGCGGAATCAGTGATTGCCGGTGCTTCGGTGGGGGCAGCCATGACCGGGATGCGCCCGGTCTTTGAAATCCAGTTTTCTGACTTTGTCACGATTGCACTGGATCAGATCGTCAATCAGGCGGCGAAGATCCGCTACATGTATGGCGGGAAAGCCAAGATTCCATTAGTGATGCGCACACCGGGCGGCTCTGGGACCGGGGCAGCAGCCCAGCACTCCCAGAGTTTGGAAAACTGGACAGCCCATGTACCGGGACTGAAGGTCATTCAGCCGGCTACTGCCTATGATGCCAAAGGGCTGCTGCATGCGGCGATTGAAGATGACAATCCGGTAATGTTTTATGAACATAAACTGTGCTACCGAACCACTAGTGATGTCCCAGAAGGAAAATATACGATTCCTATTGGTGCGGCAGATATTAAACGGGCAGGCACGGATATTTCGGTGGTTGCTACCGGCATCATGGTGCATAAAGCATTGGAAGCCGCCGAGCTGCTGGCAGAGGAAGGGATTCAGATTGAAGTGGTGGACCCGCGTACGCTGGTGCCGCTGGACAAGCAGACGATTGTGGAGTCAGTGATGAAGACCGGCAAGGCAGTCGTGGTGACCGAAGCAGTGAAGCGCAGCGGCTTTAGTGCCGAGCTGGCCAGTGTGATTGCGGAAAATGACTCCTTTGATTTTTTGGATGCACCGATTGTTCGTCTGGCTGGAGAAGAAATTCCCATGCCTTATCATCCGGAGCTGGAGAAAAAGGCCGTTCCCCAGGTGGAGGACATTGTCAAAGCCTGCCGGAATCTGATGGCGGACCGATAGGGGGAGGAGAAAAGAAATGGCTTATGAAGTCTTAATGCCGAAGCTGAGCTCCACCATGACTGATGGAACAATTACTGTCTGGCTGAAAAATGAAGGAGACACTGTAGAAGTCGGCGAAGCAATCTTTGAAGTAATGACGGATAAAATAGCGATTGAAGTGGAGGCCTATGAAGAAGGCATCCTGTTAAAACGATACATTGGTGACGGAGAAAGTGCACCGGTTAATTCAGTGATTGCCTATATTGGCGAAGCCGGAGAAAGCGTACCGGAGGAGATGCCTAGAGTGAGCGGAGGCGAAAGATCGGCTGAAGAGGAAGAACCTTCTGCAGACACACCCAAAATTGATAGTGAAGCAATGAAATCAGAAACGAGCCAGCCAACTGAAGGCAAAATACGTGCCACTCCGGCAGCCCGCAGAGCAGCCAGAGAAAATGGGGTTGATCTTAAAAATGTGACAGGCTCCGGACCGAAAGGACGAATTCAGGCAGCAGATATCTCAGCGTATACGAAATTATCTTGTGAAGAGAGTGCAAAAGTTGTTGGCGGACAACCAGTCTCAAGCACAGAAACCAGCCGCCTGATTCCATGGTTCGGCATGCGCAAGGTGATTGCGGAAAATATGCACCAAAGCACCTCCACGATTCCTCATGTCACCATGAGTGCTGAAGTCAATATGTCCGCCATGGTCAAGCTGAGAGAACAGCTGCTGCCGATGATTGAGGAACAGACAGACCAACGACTGTCCTATCTGGAGCTGATTATCAAAGCAACAACGATTGCCTTAAAGGTGTATCCGATGTTCAATGCCCATGGCACAGAAGAAGGTATTCGCCAGTTTGACGACGTGAATATGGGGGTGGCTGTGGCTCTTCCAGAGGGGCTGATTGTACCTGTGGTGAAGCAGGCAAACAGAATGGGGCTCAGTGAGCTGACCGCTTCTGTCAAAGATCTGACCAGTAAAGCCAGAGCCAGCCGACTGTCACCGGATGAACTGAGCGGCGGTACATTTACCATCAGTTCATTAGGACGAAGCAAAGTCAAAGAATTTACTCCGATCATCAATGCGCCGGAAGCAGCGATTTTAGGCGTCGGCGGACTGTTTGAGAAGCTGTCTGTAGATATGTACAATGACATGGAAAAAATTGAGCATGTCCCTACCTTGAACCTGTGTCTGTCCTTTGACCACCGGGTGGCCGACGGTGCTCCGGCAGCTGCGTTTCTCAGCATGATTGCGGAGATTCTGGAAAACCCAATGCGCCTGTTGTTGTAGGCGGAAGGAGGAGCAGAAGATGGCAAACAAGTTTGATACAGTGGTGATTGGAGCAGGACCGGGCGGCTATGTGGCCGCGATTCGTGCGGCACAGCTGGGTCAGTCAGTAACCATTATTGAAGCGGAACAGATCGGCGGTGTCTGTCTCAATGTCGGATGTATTCCGTCAAAGGCGCTGATTACAGCCGGTCACCGTTATCAGGAAGCACAGCAGTCTGATTTTTTAGGGGTTAGAACCAAAGAGGTCGAACTGGATTTTGCAAAGATGCAGCAGTGGAAAGACCAAAAAGTGGTTAAACCTCTGACTTCCGGTATCGCCATGTTATTGAAAAAGAACAGAGTAAAAATTATTGAAGGACGGGCACAGTTTACATCCCCGACAACGCTGGATATCCAAACAGCAAAAGGCTCAGAAACCATGACCTTTACACAGGCCATTATCGCCACTGGAAGCTCGCCGATTGAAATTAATGGATTTCCGTTTAGGAATCGGGTAGTTGACTCTACCGGCGGTTTGAACCTGAAGGAGCTGCCGAAGAAGCTGATTGTGGTGGGCGGCGGCTATATCGGCTGTGAACTGGCTGGTGCCTATGCCAATTTGGGAACAGAAGTCACCATAGTGGAAGGCAGCAGCAGTATCCTGCCGAATTTTGAAGCGGACATTCAGGAGCTGGTCTTGAAGCAGTTCAAGAAGAAAGGGGTGAAAGTCTACGTCAATGCCAAGGCGAAACAGGCAACGGCAGGCAAGGACCGGGTGACGGCTGAAATTGAGCTGTCTGACAACAAAATCAGGAAGCTGGCTGCCGATTACATCATGGTCACTGTCGGACGCAGACCGAACACTTCAGCACTTGGACTGGAAAAAGCCGGTATAAAAACGGATCAGAGGGGCTTAATCCCAGTGGATGCTCAATACCGTACCGTTCAGAAACAGATTTTTGCGATTGGGGATGTGGTGGAAGGTCCGGCATTGGCACATAAAGCCAGTTATGAAGGGAAAGTGGCGGCAGAAGTAATTGCCGGCAAGAATGTGGTGAAGGATTATCAAGTGATTCCGGCTATCTGTTTTACCGATCCGGAAGTGGCAGCGGTAGGCTATACTGTAAAAGAGGCAGAGGCAGCCGGGAAACAGGCGAAGACCGCCATGTTCCCGATGCAGGCCAATGGTCGGGCGCTTTCGCTGAATGCCACAGGAGGGTTTGTCCGTATTGTGTATGAAGAAGGCAGCGAGCTGATTCTGGGTGCCCAGATTGTAGGGGTGAATGCCAGTGATCTGATTGCAGAGCTTACCCTGGCGATTGAATCCTACCTGACACTGGAGGATATCGCATTGACCATTCATGGTCATCCAACCTTATCAGAAACGATCATGGATGCCTGTGAAGTTGGGCTGGGGTTGCCGATCCATATGTAGCAGGAGATAATAGAAGAAACAGATTATTCATTGAATCATTAAGTAGTGGAGACAAAAGGCAGACTGTCGTTGACTATTTCACAAAATAAGCACGAATAAGCAGTTTACTGTTGCTTTGATGATGTTATGGATAAACTCTGTGCAAAAACTGAACAATATAAATATATGACGATAATTTTGCTTGAAACGGCAAGATTATCGTTTTTTATAGTGAATACAAGCAGCTGAGTTGTAACTGAGCTTTTTCAGCATAAATACTCTTGAAAAATATGAAAAGTATTTTCCAATACTTTATATCAGAATCTGTCTATCAAAAATATTTTTATTGTATGACAGTTATAATCGGGCAATCATACATATACATAGGGTGAGTAAATAGAGATAATTCAGTAATATTCTGACCAAATTATAAATTACATTTCTTTCTGATATTTTTCTTTCCGAGTTTCCATACTCCTTATTAAAGGAATAAACTCAGATCAAGATCACTCAGACGATAGTCTGTTTTAGGCGGAACCGCAGTATAAATGGTACGAGTACTCTGTTGATCTTCCTGCAGCTGTTCATGTTGTGCAGTCAGCTAGCGATATAAATAGGAATAGCTGAATGATTGCGCTTTTGGCTGCCGGTGAGCTGTCCACTTTTAAATTTTCTGAGCAGCCTGTAAGTACTGCTGAGAAAATGATTAATGCAAACTTTTTTAATTAGATTCCATCTCTTCTGTTAAAATAAGGTTCTTTTGACAACATAACAAAAGGAATTTCAAATTACTATAAAGTTTTTTTGAATTAATTTTCATTTTTAAGGTTAGTTTAAGCTAGAAGGATTATTCTATAGTCAACCCAATAACCAAGCTTTTTCATTTAATACTTTCCTATCCCTGTCTTATTAATGAGGCAGGGTGTTTTTTTGTCCAGGAACAAAGAGCAGCGATACTCTATCCAGTTTTACAGATTAAATAAAATTGGTGAAAGGTCAAAATATACAAGTATTTCCCGCCTGCTGATTAACTGTTTTTAAATCAATAGAAAGTAATGGATTTCATTTTTTTAAATAAATTTCCCTTCTGTATATCCCGTAAAAAAGCAAGATTATAAATGAAGTCGATCAGGAAGTTACTCAGAAACCGTATTGACCCAATCAACGAACGTACGAACAGCTAAGGTAATCTGATAATACTTTGACTTTGAAAAGAAAACATTGCTGATACATGATTCTGTTAAACACTTCCAAAGCACCTCATTTTTGGTTAATTGCAGGGTGTAAGACGACAGAAACAGCAGCCGAATTGAGAATTAGCCAGAAGAAAAGGGGGGGATAATTGTCATGGTGCACTCGAGTATTATCCAGTACCTTGACAATTTTTTCTTCTGGCTGGATAGTTAGGACTATTTCCAAAAAAGTCAGAAAAACAGTGATACTACCTCGTTTTTCTTCAAGTGTATCATGAATAGCAAATCGATAAATTTTTAACTAATACTTCACTTTAATATATATAATTGGTTCTCTGCTGATTTTTCCATAAAAATATCTCTAACAGTTCCAATTCATTTTCATTTGTTTTTCTTGAATAATTACAAACTTGTCTATTTGTCGAAAAATTCAGGGAAATGGCTGAAAAAACGAGGTTTATCTTCGATTTTGTTTTGTGACAATGATAGACTGTAAGTATATGAAATTGTTTGAAGGAGTTGAAATGATGGGCGCTGTCAAATCAGTATTTACAAAACTTTATCCGGGGATTCCTTTTGTTCTCGTTAATACGATGCCCTTTATTCCCTATTTGGTGTTTTTAAATATGCACACTGGAGCAGGGTGGGAAGGTATTCTCCCCTTTGTACTGTTTTACACTGTTAGAATAGCGGGTATTTTTTTATTAAAAAGCTTTCGATTAGCTCTGACAACACTCCATATTTTTATTCTTTCTTTGATTGTCGGCGCTCTGGGAGGCGTCTTTGGTATTTTGGGAGAGTGGTGGTATCCTTGCTATCTTCTTTCTGCAGTACTGATTGGTTTGAGTGCTGCCTGGCTTCCTCCAACCAACACCACTATTAAATATCAGCGGAAAGAATTGAAGGTTAAAAAGGAAAAGACCAGCTCGATGACGCTTGTTTTTATGATTGTGCTTATCGGTATCTTTATCGGTTCTCTGACTGCGAATTTTCCTGCCAGAAATCTGGTTATTTTTACAGAGTACACGCTGCTGTATCTTGCAGCTTTATTTAAAATGAACAGCTATCCGGTTCAAGACAGACGCATGGATAAAATGGATGAGCAGACTTTTTTTATGAAGGAATTTCTATTGTTTCTGGTTTATTTTATTCTGCTGATTATTGTCCGTTTGGCACGTACTCTATTTGATTCGCATTATCTGTCTATTGCAGTCATTGGCTTTTCTGCCTGTCTGATTGTTGCATCCTGGTATATCAGTACAGTTCACCGAAACTGGAAGCTGCCTATATGGCTCAACCTGCTGGTTTTTATTAATGGAATGAGCATTAACTTTATTTTACTTTTCGGAACATTTTATACAGCATTTTATTTTGGAAACAATAAAATTGCCTTGTATTTGTATACGCCATATATTCTGGGAATTTTAGCATCTAAATTACTGATGAAATATATTTATCATTTATTTTTAAAATTAGACAGAGAGCTTATTCATATTTTTGGACTGATTTTTTCTTTAATATTACTGATGTTCCGTGCAATTTTTCCGATAGGTGTCTTTATTTTCAGTATGTTTATAAGCGCTGCCAGCACGTATTTAAATCAGGTATATGCTGAAAGCAGCGAACTCCCTAAGGACCAGCGGATTATTATCCGTTATGCTGCTCAGTCAAAAGGAAGTATTGTTCACCAGTTTCTAATTATGGGCGGACTGTGGATTATGGCAAAAGGATCAGGTATTTCAATTAATACGATACTGCAGATTACCGGATATAGGGAAGGTAATCCTCAGATATTACACATTATTGATGCAATTCATTATCTCAGTATCGGCATTTTGCTGTATCTCCTGTTTTTTATCCTATATGAACGTTTGTTTAAAAATAGAAAGCTGACTATTGAAAAATAATTATCAGGTATTTTTATGTAAGTATTTGACAATGCCGCACTGAAATTTTTCTCTAAGAGGAAAGAATGAATTAACATACACAAATCATCCAAAAAATAACGTATTATAAAGCAAGTATGTTAAAATAAACATAGGTTATAAAAAACAGAGGAGAGCTTAGATGAAACAACGAGGTTTTGAAATTATTTCAGATTATGAAGATCAGCAAATTACTCTTCCCCAAAGAGCAACAAGCGGTGCAGCAGGCTATGATTTTGAAGCGGCTGAAACTATCGTAATACCCAGTATTTGGGCGCAAAAAGAAAAAGGGGAGACTCCAAAGCCAACTCTGGTAAAGACAGGGATCAAGGTGTATATGGCGAAGAATGAATATCTGGAGTTAGTCAGCCGCTCCTCAAATCCGCTGAAGCGATTTCTGATGCTTGCAAACGGTGTGGGTGTGATTGACAGTGATTATTATAACAACGAAGGAAATGAAGGACATATTATGTTCCAGTTCCTGAATTTTGGCTATGAAGAAGTGACGATAGAAAAAGGGGAAAGAATCGGTCAGGGAATTTTTAAAGCGTTTCTTTTATCAGATACAGATGATGTGGAGGCGGAAAGAACCGGAGGATTTGGTTCTTCAGGCCAATGATTGCTTAAAATCTGATTAAACTTCTTTATTGATAATAAGAAGTCTTAGTGTAAACAGACCAGAGTGTGATAAAATACTAACAGTTAATACAATAACAAATTATAAGATTTGAGTAGGGAGCTGCAGCATGGCGAAAAAAGCAAAAGTTCAATTTGAATGTCAGACTTGCGGCTACATTTCTCCCAAATATCTAGGACGCTGTCCAAATTGCGGGCAATGGAATTCAATGGTGGAAGTGACTCTTCAGGATACAACAGACCGGCGTGTCAGAGTCAGTTTGACTGGAAAGAAAACTCAGCCTCAACTGCTGACAGAAGTCATTCCCAGAAAAGAACCCAGAGTAGCAACAAAGCTGGCAGAATTAAACCGGGTGCTAGGCGGCGGTGTCGTTCCGGGATCGCTGGTACTGATCGGTGGAGATCCGGGCATCGGAAAATCCACATTGCTTCTTCAAGTTTCTCAGCAGCTGACAGAAGTCGGCGGAAAAGTGCTGTATGTTTCTGGAGAAGAGAGTGCAGAACAGATCAAGCTGCGCGCGGAGCGTCTGGGTACGTCCAATCTTGATTTCTATTTATATGCTGAAACAGATATGCAGGAAATTTCCCGTGCGATCGAAAAACTTGAACCGGATTATGTCATTATTGATTCTATTCAGACGATGACTCAGCCGGATGTTACAAGTGTTGCAGGCAGCGTCAGTCAGGTGCGCGAAACAACAGCTGAACTGCTGAAACTCGCAAAGACTAACGGAATTGCTATTTTTATTGTCGGTCATGTGACGAAGGAGGGTTCGATTGCAGGACCTCGAATGCTGGAGCACATGGTTGATACTGTATTGTATTTTGAAGGAGATAAGCATCATACCTTCAGAATTTTACGTGCAGTCAAAAACCGGTTTGGTTCAACCAATGAAATCGGTATTTTTGAAATGCGGGAACATGGACTGGAAGAGGTGGCAAATCCTTCACAGGTATTTTTAGAAGAACGACTTGATGGCGCAACAGGATCTGCCATAGTCGTAGCCATGGAAGGCAGCCGTCCGATTCTGGTAGAGGTTCAGGCGCTGGTTACTCCGACAGTTTTTGGGAATGCCAAGCGAACGACAACCGGTCTTGATTTTAACCGTGTATCGCTGATTATGGCGGTACTTGAGAAAAGAGCTGGTCTGCTGCTTCAGAATCAAGATGCTTATCTGAAAGCAGCCGGAGGTGTGAAGCTGAATGAACCAGCCATTGATTTGGCAGTAGCTGTCAGTATTTCCTCCAGCTATAAAGAAAAGGGAACGAAGCCGACAGAGTGCTTTATCGGAGAAATTGGTTTGACAGGTGAAGTTCGGCGGGTGAACAGTATTGAACAACGGGTAAGAGAAGCAGCCAAGCTTGGCTTCACGCGAATCTATCTCCCCAAGAATAATCTGGGGGGCTGGGAACCACCTAAAGAAATTGAAGTAATCGGTGTTTCAACGCTTGGAGAAACACTGAAAAAAGTTTTTCAGTAAACTAAAAAGTATGGCAGGACTGATTTATTGTAAGTTCACAATAGCTTCTCAGGTGTCTTATCAAAATGAAAACTGACAGTCCGCCGCCATACTTTTTAATAGATAGTAACAGCGGCAGGATGTCGAATCTTTTTAATCTATTTTTATGTTTAAGAAAAAATAATGAGACAAGGTGTTCGGCTGTCAGTGATGGTATATTATTTTGACTGGACCATTGTATCCAGTCGTTTTTAACGAATAATCAAAAATAAAATTTGAGAATAGGAGAGTACTATGCAAAAACGTGTAATCTCTGTCTTGATGGTTGTTGTTGGAGCCAGCTTGGGAATATCATTATTTCCTATAGCTTGGAAGATGACAAATCAAGCGGATAATAAATGGCTGAACAATAATTTTACTAACAGTCTGATCGGTGCAATTATTTTCTTTATTTTATCTTTACTGTTAACAAAATACATTATTTCAGCAGTTAAAAGAATTGAAAAATCTTTAAATGAGGTAAGTCTGACCTTTCTTCTATTTGGAAGTGTCGGAGCGATTTTAGGCTTAACGCTCGGTGTGATTATTTCCATCCCAATGTACAACTTGGATATTCCTGTAGTGAACAGTCTGGTCCCTATTTTAGTTATGATTATGCTGGGTTATCTGGGCTTTCGAATGGGAACTACCAGAATTGAGGAGTGGAAAAAAATCTTTACCAGCAGACAAAAGAAACCGTTGCCGGAAAATGAAGGACAGATGCTGGAGCGTAAGGTGGAGGATCATTTTCACAAATATAAAATTTTGGATACAAGCGTAATTATTGATGGTCGAATTTATGATATCACCAAAACCGGATTCCTGGAAGGCGTTATTTTAATTCCTAACTTTGTTTTATATGAGCTTCAATATATTGCTGATTCTGGCGACAGCTTGAAGCGGGTACGCGGACGACGCGGGCTGGATATTCTGAATGCCCTTCAAAAAGAAGAAGGAATTTCTGTGGAAATGTACGATGGAGATTTTGAGGATATTGCAGAAGTAGACAGTAAACTGATTAAGCTGGCAAAGCTTTTAGATGGTGTCGTTGTAACTAATGACTATAATTTAAATAAAGTCTCTGAATTTCAAAATGTTCCGGTTCTGAATATCAATGAGCTGGCAAATGCTGTGAAGCCGGTAGTGATTCCAGGAGAAACAATGAACGTAATGGTTGTCAAAGCCGGAACAGAGCGGCAGCAGGGGGTGGCTTATCTTGACGATGGCACCATGGTTGTTGTTGAGGACGGACAGCATTATATGAATGAGCATATTCAGGTCGTTGTGACCAGCGCTCTTCAGACAGCTGCTGGACGGATGATTTTTGCCAAACCTGCACATTCAGGCAGAGGAATTGATGAAAATAAGGGTTCTTATCAGGCAAATGAAAAGAAGTAGATTATGAAAGAATATGAAGTTATTTTACTGGCAGCAGGTCAGGGAAAAAGAATGGGGGCTTCCCGAAATAAAATTTTGCTGCATCTTATGGGGAAACCGGTTATCCTGTATTCGCTGAAAACGTTTCTGAAAGATCCGCTGTGCAGGCATATTATTTTAGTAACTCAATCAGATGAACAGGATTTGCTTAAAGAAACGATTCGAAAAGTTCGAAGCAAAAACTGTACGATTACTATTGTTCCCGGCGGCTGTGAACGCCAGTACAGTGTGTATAATGGTTTGCAGAAGCTGAAACATCCAGAAAATATTGTGATGGTTCATGATGGTGCTCGGCCATTTGTTACTCGTTTGCAGTTAAAGGAGCTTCATGCGGCAGCACTTGAAACACGTACCGCTATTTTGGGTGTACCGGTTAAAGATACGATTAAACGAGTAATCAATGGAACAGTTCAGGAAACCATTCCCAGAGATACATTGTGGCAGATTCAGACACCACAGGTTTTTTACGGAAATGACCTGATAAATGCACATGAAAAAGCCCGTGAAGAGGATTTTCTGGGAACGGACGAATCTTCGTTGATGGAAAAATATAGTAATCTTCCTGTGACAATGGTTCTTGGAAGCTACGAAAACATTAAATTGACAACACCGGATGATATGTTGATAGGTGAAGCAATTGTTAAACGAAAAAGGAGCTAGACAAATATGTTTAGAATTGGTCAGGGATTTGATGTTCACCAGCTGGCAGAAGACCGCAAGCTGATTGTCGGCGGTGTGGAAATTCCCTTTTCTAAGGGATTGTTGGGACATTCGGATGCTGATATTCTGCTTCATGCCATTACCGATGCAATTCTGGGCGGTGCGGGCTTAGGTGATATCGGTCATCTGTTTCCAGATACAGATCCTGCATTTAAAAACGCAGATTCGATGGAACTGCTGTATCAGGCAAATAAAAAAGTCATGGATGCAGGCTTTACTATTAACAATATTGATTGTACAATTTTAGCAGAGCAGCCGAAAATGAAGCCGTATTTGGAAAAGATGAAAGAAAATATTGCCGAGACCTGTAAAATAACCGCAGAACAGGTGAATATAAAGGCGACAACGATGGAAAAAATGGGTTTTATCGGTCGTGAAGAAGGAATGGGAGCGATGGCGGTCGCTTTACTCGAAAATTAAGAAAGAGGAAAAGATAATGACAAAAGTTCGTGTACGTTACGCACCAAGTCCAACAGGACACCTGCATATTGGAAATGCAAGAACAGCTTTATTTAATTACTTGTTCGCCCGTCATAATGATGGTGAATTCATTATCCGTATAGAAGATACAGATCAAAAGAGAAATATTGAAGACGGTGAAAAAAGTCAGCTTGAAAATCTGGCGTGGCTTGGAATTAATTGGGATGAATCTCCAGAAAATCCGGGTGAGTATGGTCCGTATCGCCAGTCTGAACGAAAAGAGATTTATCAGCCGCTGATTGATCAGCTGCTAAGCAGCAATCGTGCGTATAAATGTTATTGTACAGAAGAAGAGCTGGAAACAGAAAGAGAAGCACAGAGAGCGAGAGGTGAAATGCCTCATTACTCTGGAAAGTGTGCAGATCTGTCGCCTTCAGAACAGGCAGAAAAAGAAGCACAGGGATTGAAACCGGTCATCCGTTTCCGCGTTCCAAGAAATACTACCTATACATTTGATGATATGGTTAAAGGGGAAATCGTATTTGAATCTGATAATACCGGCGGCGATTTTGTTATTCAAAAACGTGACGGTATGCCTACCTATAACTTTGCGGTGGCTGTAGATGACCACATGATGAAAATTACTCATGTGCTCCGCGGTGATGATCATATTGCCAATACACCAAAACAGCTGATGATTTATGAAGCATTTGGCTGGACACCGCCAAGCTTTGGACATATGACTCTAATTATTAATTCAGAAACAGGGAAAAAATTAAGTAAGCGTGATGAAACTATCCTGCAGTTTATTGAACAATATCGTGAGCTGGGCTATTTGCCTGAAGCAATGTTCAACTTTATCGCATTACTGGGCTGGTCTCCAGTTGGGGAAGAAGAAATCTTTTCTCAGGAAGAGCTGATCAATATTTTTGATCCTGAACGCTTAAGCAAATCACCAGCTGCTTTCGACAGCAAAAAGCTTGAGTGGGTAAACAACCAGTACATGAAGCAGATTGATTTGGATGTATTGGCAGATATGTGTATCCCTTACTTGATCGCTGACAGTCGCGTAGAAAAAGATCCAACACCGGAACGAATTGAATGGTTGAAGAAACTTGTCAGTCTTTATCAGGCGCAAATGAGTTACGCTGCTGAAATAGTGGGACTTTCTGACCTGTTCTTTAATGAACATCCGGTTCTGGATAACGCAGCAAAAGAAGTTCTGGCAGGAGAAACAGTTCCTGAAGTGCTGAATGTGTTTAAAGCACAGCTGGAAGAAGCCGCTGTAGTGGATGTTCCAACAATTAAAGCGGCAATCAAAGCTGTTCAAAAGGAAACAGGAGTAAAAGGGAAGAACCTGTTCATGCCGATTCGTGTAGCTGTTTCCGGATTGACACATGGACCTGAGCTGGCAGAAACTATTGAGCTTTTAGGAAAAGAAAAAGCACTGGCTCATTTAACGAATGTTTTAAAATAGAAAGAAACACACAGAAAAGAAGAAGTAAAAGGCTGTTTATTTTCAGAGAGACTGCGGCAGGTGTAAGCAGTCAGTAAATACCCTTTGAAATGCCCCTTTGAGTGGTCTCGGTGAAAAGCAAGTAGCTGAGAACGGCTGACAGACGTTACCTGTTTTGAGGCAAAGCAGCAGTCTGTTTTGTGAAAAAAAGTGGAACCACGTGAAAGCGTCTTTTAAGCGGAATTATTTCGTTTGAAAGGCGTTTTTTATCATTAATTAAGGAAAATAAAGGGGAAAAAGAGTCTGTCTGCTGATGGTAAAATGAACTGAAGGAGTTGTTTTGAAAGAAGATAATGAAAGGAAGGAAGCTTATGAGTTGGTTGAAGAGGAGCATTGCTGCGGTTAGAAAAAATGATCCGGCAGCCCGTTCCACTGCAGAAATTCTGTTTACCTACCCAGGGGTATATGCGCTGTTCTGGCATCGGCTGTCGCATTTTTTATACAATCATCATCTCTATCTGCTGGCAAAAATTCATGCTCAATTTTGGCGATTTTTGACAGGTATTGAAATTCATCCGGGAGCAACAATCGCACCTGGCGTTTTTATTGATCATGGGATGGGTGTGGTTATTGGTCAGACAGCTGAGATCGAGGAAGATGTGGTGCTATTTCATGGTGTGACGTTAGGCGGTACAGGTAAAGACAGCGGGAAACGACATCCTACTGTTAAAAAAGGTGCAATCATTTCTGCACATGCACAAATTTTAGGACCGGTTACCATAGGAGAACAGGCAAAAGTAGGTGCTTCAGCAGTTGTGCTGATCGATGTACCGGATCGAGCGACAGCAGTGGGAATTCCGGCAAAAATAGTCCGAATCAACGGGGAAAAGGTAGGAGAAAAAGATGATACAGATTTATAATACATTAACCAGACAGAAGGAAGTCTTTACACCTTTGGAAAAAGGAAAGATTAAGATGTATGTCTGCGGACCAACAGTCTATAATTATATTCATATAGGAAATGGGCGCAGTTCAATTGCCTTTGATACGATTCGCCGCTATTTTGAATATAGAGGTTATGAAGTAAATTATGTTTCCAACTTCACAGATGTGGATGATAAAATTATCCGGGCAGCCAATGAGCTGGGGATTACAGCACCGGAAGTTGCAGATAAATTTATTCAGGCATTTAAAGAGGATACTGCGGCGCTGAATGTAAAGCCTGCTACTGAAAATCCAAGGGTAATGGATCATATGCCGGATATTCAGGCATTTATTGAGGCACTGATTGATAAAGGGTATGCTTATCAGTCTCAGGGAGACGTATACTATCGCACTAGAAAATTTAAAGAGTATGGGAAATTAAGCCACCAATCCATTGATGAGCTTGAAATGGGCGCCAGTCAGCGTACTGGAGAAGAGCTGAAGCTAAAGGAAGATCCTCTTGATTTTGCTTTGTGGAAAGCGGCAAAAGAAGGAGAGATTTTCTGGGATTCTCCTTGGGGTGTCGGTCGTCCGGGCTGGCATATTGAGTGCTCGGTGATGGCAGGCAAGCATTTGGGCGATACCATTGATATTCATGGCGGCGGTCAGGATCTGGAGTTTCCGCATCATGAAAATGAAATAGCACAAAGTGAGGCAAAAACCGGGAAAACATTTGCGAATTACTGGATGCACAACGGCTACGTAACGATTGGCGAAGACGATGAAAAAATGAGCAAGTCTTTAGGAAATTTTATTACTGTACATGAAATGGTTAAGCAGGTAGATCCTCAGATTTTGCGGTTCTTTATGGCAACGACTCAGTATCGGCGCCCGATCCGCTATAGTGAGACAACTCTGAAAGAAGCGGCAGTAAATTATCAGAAACTGAAAATCGCTTTTGAAAATCTTTCTTTCAGAAAAGATTCAGCAGAGGAGGCGTTGCTGGAGGATGCTGAAAAGATTGCGGAACTGGATCAGATTGAAGCAGCTTTCATTAAAGAAATGGATGATGACTTTAATGCGGCCAATGGAATTACGGTTGTTTACGAATTGGCAAAATGGCTGAATCAGTACAGTGAGCAGAATTCTGTTTCCAAAAAAGTTACAGAATATGCCTTGGGATTATATACGGTACTTTTGGAAATATTTGGCATTCTCTTTTCTTCGGCTGAACTGTTGGATGATGCTGTTGATCAGCTGATTGAAGAAAGAAATCAGGCAAGAAAAGATCGAAATTTCGCTCGCAGCGATGAAATTAGAGATCTGTTAAAAGAACAGGGAATCATTCTTGAGGATACTGCTCAGGGAACCAGATGGAGACGTGGCGAATGAGAGATTACACACAGCTGAACGGTCTGGCACTGGCTTATGTAGGGGATGCAATTTATGAAATATACATTCGGGATTACCTGGTCTCAGAAGGACAGACGAAGCCAAATGTTCTTCACCGAACTGCAACCAATTATGTCTCAGCAAAGGCGCAGGCTTCTCTAATGCAGGGAATGCTGTCGGAAGGCAAGCTGTCGGAAGAGGAAGAGCTGATTTACAAGCGTGGAAGAAATGCCAAAAGTCATACCTCGGCTAAAAATGCGGATATCACAACTTACCGTGTTGCGACCGGCTTCGAAGCGTTGATGGGCTATCTTCATTTAATGAAGAGGACCGAACGTTTGGAAGAATTGATTGAATGGTGTATAAAGAAAGCAGGTGAGCAGAATGAAGCCAGGAAGAAATAGAAACAGGCAAAATGATAAGAAAGACAGAAGACCTGTGAAAGTGAAAAAACAGGAAGGCCCTGTCGCAGAAAAAAATGATGATTTTGTTTTTGGTCATTATGCGGCACTCGAAGCACTGGGAAATGACCGCGGCAACAAATTGTTTTTGCAGGAGGACCTTTCTGGAGAAAAGATAGAGAGACTGAAAGAAGCTGCAAAGGAACATGCAGTTCCGGTAAAGTGGGTACCGAAGCAGAAGCTGGATACTTTGAGTGACCGAGGCGTCCATCAGGGGGTGGTTCTGGCTACAACTGCATATGAATATTTGACGCTGGATCAGCTGCTTGAAAAAACAGAATCGGAGACTCCTTTTTTTCTGATACTAGACAGTATAGAAGATCCGCATAACTTGGGCTCTATCTTGAGGACTGCTGATGCAACGGGAGTGGATGGAGTGATTATTCCAAAGCATCGGGCAGTGGGTGTTACCTCAGTTGTTGTAAAAGCTTCCACAGGGGCTGTAGAGTACGTTCCCATTGCCAGAGTAACGAATCTGACCAATGCAATTACGGAGCTTAAAAAGGCCGACTTTTGGATATTTGGGACAGATATGCAGGGAACCGACTATCGGCAATGGAATACCACAGGAGCTGTTGCACTGATTATCGGAAATGAAGGTCGGGGAATGAGTAAAGGTCTGCATAAAGAGGTAGACGAACTGCTGACTATTCCCATGACAGGGCATGTTCAAAGTTTAAATGCCGGCGTGGCTGCCGGATTATTAATGTATGAAGTTTATCGGGGAAGAAATCCCAAGGTATGAGGAGGTGAAATCGGTGAAAAAGCAGCTGCTGATTGTAGATGGCTATAATATGATTGGTGCATGGCCGGAATTAGTTCGTCTGAAAAATCAAAACAAGCTGGAAGATGCAAGGGAAGCGCTGCTTCACCGATTATCCAACTATGCGAAATATGAAGGTCTTGAAGTAATGGTTGTTTTCGATGCCCAGCTGGTACCTGGAATCCAGCAAAGCTATAAAAAATATCAGCTGACAGTTGTTTTTACAAAAGAAGAAGAGACGGCTGACAGCTATATTGAACGTGTAACAGGGGAAAAAAACAATCTGCTGACACAGGTCTCTGTGGCTACGAGTGATCTGGCTGAACAATGGCTGATTTTTTCAAAAGGGGCACTCAGAATTTCTGCCAGAGAATTATATGACCAGATTCGTAAAACAGAGCGGACGATTGCCATTCATGCGACGGATATTCAATATCAGAGCTTTAGACGGAACTCACCCTGGGATATGGAACAACTGTCAAAGCTGTCTGATATTTTAGAAGAGCTTTCGAATGAGAAGGACTGATTTGAAAATATACGCAAGAATGTATGAGTACAGAGAAGAGCCATCAGAAAAAAACTCTATATAATAAAATAATATGCTAAAAAGAAGAAAATATTTATCGTAATATATTTTCTTCTTTTTTTATCTTCATTTTAGATGCGGAGAGATGGTACTCTTTTTTCATCAATTTGTTTAATTGGATGGAAAGGGAGTTAAGTATGAATCAGTTTGAAACAATTTTACACGGGGACTTTGAAGCATTTGATCAGCTATATCGAAAGTATTATCCAGTTGTTTTTAAAATGCAGACGAAGTATTATTTGAGAGGATTTGATCAGGATGACTGGCTGCAGGAAGGACGAATTGTCTTTTTTCGTTCTTTGGAAAAGTTTCAGGAAGGACACAAAGTAACAATCGGAAATTTTTTTAAGCTTAATTTCGAGAATCATATTCGAAGTTTAGTCCGCAGACAATGCGCCTATAAGCGTCAGGGGGACATAACTGCTGTATCACTTGAACAAAAAATGGATACACAAGGGGAAACATTTTTGGATTATATGCAGATAGAAGAATCTCAAGCGCTGGACTACATGATTATTCGTGAAAAACTGGAAGATGCTCATAATGTCCTGTCTTCTTTTGAGCGGGTTACATTTGAAGAATATATGGATGGCAAAGAGCTCAGCGATATTGCAGAAGAATATGATGTGCAGCCGATCAGAGTCAGAAGTGCCTATGATCGGGCAAAAAAGAAGATCAAATCATTGATATATGATTAAAAAAAAGAGAGAAAAATAAAAGAATTAAATAATTGTAGTATAAGTAGTTGCAATTATTTTTGTGCTATGGTAAACTTGAAATTTTCCTGTACATGTGATACAATCGTTTTTGAGGTGAATGCAATGCCAACAACTTTAGCTTCAATCAAGAAAGACTTGGAATGCCGTATTGGCAGTAAAATCACATTGACTGCGCAGACGGGAAGAAAACGGCAGACAGAACGTTCAGGTGTTTTAACAGAAACCTATCCTTCTGTTTTTGTTGTAGACTTAGATCCAGACGAAAACTCGTTTGAACGGGTTTCTTATAGTTATTCAGATGTGTTGACACGTACTGTAGAAATTGAGTTCATCGGTGAAGCTGTCTAAAGAATGACGAATCAAGTTGGGTAAAACGGAAATTTCGTTTTGTCCAACTTTTTTTATATGCTGTATTATACAAACATTCTATGTACTTCACTAAAAACATATGTTAGAATTTTAAAGGATTCTGTCGTATAAGATTGCTGATATATCATAGAATAGGTGGAGACATGGAGATAATTGAGAAGGCACCGGCAAAGATTAATCTGGGTCTGGATGCATTATACAAGAGGAAAGATGGATATCATGAATTGGAGATGGTGATGGCTAGTGTAGATTTGGCAGATCGTCTTTCGTTTGAGCCTCTTCCGGATAATCAAATTATCCTTGAAACAAATAATTCTTTTATTCCTTTAGATCAAAAAAATCATGTGTATATCGCTGCAGAGCTGATAAAAAGCAGGATGCAGATCGATCAAGGAATAAAAATCTTTATAGAAAAACGAATACCTGTTGCTGCCGGCCTTGCAGGAGGCAGCAGCGACTGCGCAGCCACACTGAGAGGATTGAATCGGCTTTGGCAGTTGGGTCTGACAAATACCGAACTGGCTGAACTGGGCAGTGAGATTGGCTCGGACGTTCCTTACTGTATTGAGGGAGGAACAGCTTTTGTGACAGGCAGAGGCGAGCGGATAGAAAAGCTTCAGCCTATGCCGCAATGCTGGGTAGTCCTTGTGAAGCCGAAAATGAGTGTTTCAACAGGCTCTGTATTTGGCAGTTTGTCGTTTAACAGCATCCATCATCCGGATATTACTGGTCTGAAAGAAGCAGTGCAGGCAAACGATTATCTGCGAATGACACAAACAGTTGGTAATGCATTGGAAAGTGTGACAATTCAGCGGTATCCAATTATTCAGCAGATTAAAGATCGAATGTTGAAATTTGGCGCTGATACAGCTTTAATGAGCGGCAGCGGACCTACTGTTTTTGCATTGTGCGATAAAAAGAGCAGAGCCCAAAGAATTTATAATGGGCTAAAAGGCTTTTGTGATGAGGTTTATCTGGTAAGAACACTGAAATAATTGCTTATCAGTGTGTATCTGATTTAGATATGCAGCATGTGCCTGGAATTATAAAAGATTCCGGGCTTTTTGCTTTTTTCTGAATCTGGAAATAATTTCGTGCTTCAAGTCTGTAAATGAGGTCTATTTCTTACTGCAAATCACCTGAATGAAAAAGGTTTTCAGATTCTTTTGATTTTTTTCTTGACGGAATTTTTAACTTCTGATAAAGTAGGTTTTGCTCTTAAATCGTAAAAATTACGATTTGCAAAAGTAAATCGGAATGGAGAAAAAAATGAAGCGAAAATTTTTGAAATATAGTATGTGTATCGGTATGCTCTTACTAGGTATTTTTATTTTAGCTGCCTGCGGGGAAACAACGAAGCCGGCAACTGACAAACAAGATCAGATTACTGTGATGACTACTTTCTATCCTATGTATAATTTTACAAAAGAAATTGTAGGAGATGAGGGAACTGTTGAACTGTTAATCCCTTCTGGTACAGATGCCCATGACTTTGAACCAAGTGCAAAAGATATCGCAAAAGTTTCCGATGCAGACTTGTTTGTATATAATAGTAATGAATTCGAAACCTGGGCAGAAGATGTCATTTCAAATATCAATCAGAATAGTGTAAAAATTGTAGAAGCAAGTAAAGGTATTGATTTGATGGAAAGCGATGACCATGATCATGAAGAGGAAGAAGAAGAGCATGATCACAGTCACGAAGTAGACCCGCATGTCTGGCTGAACCCTGTGCTGGTCCAAAAAGAAGTGGAGACAATTCGTGATGCGCTGGTAAGCAAATATCCTGATAAAAAAGAGGTATTTGAAGCAAATGCAGCTGCTTACCTTGAAAAATTACAGACATTGGATGCTGAGTACAGAACAGCTTTTGCAGCTGTTGAAAATAGGACCTTTGTGACACAGCATGCTGCTTTTGGCTATCTGGCAAAAGAATATGGACTGATACAGGAGTCTATTTCAGGTATTTCTCCTGATCAGGAGCCTTCACCAAGTCGTTTGGCTGAATTGAAGAAATATATTGATGAGCATCAGGTAAAGGTCATTTATTTTGAAGCAACAGCTTCCTCAAAAGTAGCTGAAACACTGGCTAAAGAAACAGGTGTTGAGCTTTCAGTACTGCAAACACTGGAAAGTCTGACAGAAGAGGAGCAGCAGTCAGGTCAAGATTATATTTCTGTGATGCAGGAAAATCTTGAAGCCTTGAAAAAGAGTATTAAGTAAAGAACAAGACTGATATATTTTGGCTGTATTCTAGAGCATGTGCAGGTTTTGATTGCTCTGAATGAAGCAGTTTTGGATGAAAAATAAAGTAAAGAATAAGATATCATCAGACTGGGAACTGAATATGTTATTTTATTAAAAAAGGGAGAGCGTATATGCATTACATTGATGTACAGGGACTAACATTTTATTATGATGATGAGCCTGTTTTGGAAAATGTTTCCTATTATGTTGATCCGGGTGAATTTGTTATTTTAACGGGAGAAAACGGAGCTGCAAAATCAACCCTGATAAAAAGCACGCTTGGGCTGCTTAAACCTGCAAGCGGAACAGTAACGGTATCTGATAAAAATGCTGAAGGGAAAAAAATCAGTATCGGCTATATTCCTCAGCAGATTGCCTCATTTAATGCTGGCTTTCCCAGTACGGTACTGGAATTAGTCCGCTCCGGCCGATTTCCCAGACAGCGCTGGTTTCAGCGGCTGACAACAAAAGATCATCAGCACGTGGAAAAGGCATTGAAAGCAGTTGGTATGTGGAATATGCGGCATAAACGCATTGGTGAGCTTTCCGGCGGGCAAAAACAGCGGATCAGTCTGGCCAGAATTTTTGCAACAGATCCTGACCTGTTTATTCTTGATGAACCCACAACAGGGATGGATGAAGAATCCAGAAACGAGTTTTATCGTTTGTTAAGACACAATGCTCATGCTCATGGCAAATCGATTTTGATGATTACTCATGATCATGAGGACATTAAGAAATATGCAGATCGGCAAATTCGCTTAGTGCGGAAAGAAGACTCTCAGTGGCGTTGTTTTCACATGAGTTCTGAGACAGACATGGATGAAGTATAAAATTGAAAAAGATAGATTAGGGAGTTGAATATTTTGGAGATGTTTTCATATGAATTTATGAGGCGGGCATTTCTGGCTGCAGGATTTATTTCTGTTATCGCCCCAATGCTGGGAGTGTTTCTGGTTATCCGGAGGCAGTCGCTGATGGCAGATACGTTGTCCCATGTCTCTTTGGCAGGAGTTGCTTTGGGGCTGTTCTTTAATTTGAGTCCCAATTTAATGACCTTGGTTGTAGTCATCATAGCAGCTGTTGTTCTGGAGTATTTGCGGCATATTTATAGTACATATTCAGAAATTTCAATCGCTATTTTAATGTCCGGCGGTCTGGCACTCGCACTGGTTCTGATGAATATGAACAGCGGGAATTCTGCAACAAGTATCCAGTCATATTTGTTTGGTTCCATCGTTACTATTACATGGGAACAGGTAGTAATTTTGGCAGTTTTGTTCGTTGTGCTGGTCATTCTGTTTTTCCTGTTCAAGCGCCCGATGTATGTGTTGACGTTTGATGAGGACACAGCGCATGTTGATGGACTTCCTGTACGCTGGATGTCCATGCTGTTTAATGTAATAACAGGAGTTGCCATTGCTGTGATGATTCCAATCGCAGGAGCCTTGCTGATTTCTGCTATTATGGTGCTTCCTGCAGCGACAGGATTGAGAATCGGAAAAGGGTTTAACATGGTAATTCTAATTAGTACAGTTGTAGGGCTGGTGGGGATGATGGCAGGATTGACTGGTTCTTATTATCTGGAAACACCACCGAGTGCGACCATTACACTGGCATTTATTAGTATTTTTTTAGTAATCAATGTTATTCGTTATATTACAACCATCTCTTTAAGAAATAGAAAAATTAAAGGAAGTTAGGGAAAAACGAAGATTCTTTTCCCTGACTTCTTCTTTTTTATAGAATATGCGAACTATTTCAGATTTTTTCTTTAAAATGCTCGAATTTTTTCTTCTAAACCCTTATAATAAGGAACGATAGAGAAAAAAGGAAGTGACTAATTTGAAAACCCGTAGAAGTGAACGCCTAATTGATATGACACAATATCTGTTAAGTCACCCACATACATTAATCTCTCTGACATTTTTTGCTGAGAGATATCAGTCTGCCAAGTCTTCTATTAGCGAAGATCTGGCGATTGTAAAAAAGACGTTTCAGCAGAGAGGAACAGGTCTTCTGGAAACCGTACCGGGAGCTGCAGGAGGCGTTCAGTTTATTCCCAAGATTCCATACGAGGAAGCAAAGCAGTTTATTATGGAGCTGGGTGACCGTTTGTCCGAACAGGATCGTCTGTTGCCGGGCGGCTATGTCTATCTTTCTGATTTACTGGGACAGCCGGAGCTGCTGCGTCAGATTGGTCGGGTGATTGCTTCAATTTATTTAGATCAAAAAGTTGATGCAGTGATGACTGTGGCAACAAAAGGTGTGCCGATTGCACAGGCAGTTTCTTATTATCTGAATATTCCCTTTGTGATTGTCCGCAGAGATTCAAAAATTACAGAAGGTTCTACAGTCAGCGTGAATTATGTATCCGGTTCATCTGAACGGATAGAAAAAATGGAGCTTTCCAAACGCAGTCTGGAACGGGGATCGAGGGTTCTTGTCGTAGATGATTTCATGAAGGGCGGCGGAACGGTTAACGGTATGAAGAGTCTGATTGAGGAATTTGAAGCTGAATTGGTGGGCATTACTGTATTTGCAGAGTCCAAATTCAATGGACAGCGTGCAATCAATGATTATACATCTCTGCTCTATGTGAAAGATGTGGATACCCAGACAAAAACGATTAATGTTGTTCCGGGAAATTATTTTAGTTAAGAATAAATCAAAATAATTGCTAGACAAGGAAGCTTTGCTGTTCAAAAAATAGCGAAGTTTTTTTGCTATACTGAATAGGATCATCCATCCATAAACTAATAGTTATAGAATGGACCAAATTGCTCTGCATTATTTAAAATTGGTTTGGTTGAAAAAGTGCATTTGGTAAGATAAACTAAGAGAAGGTTATGATAAAGATAAACTTCATTTGTTTGGGATTTAAAGAGCGGGGATTTTAGAATTACGCCGTTCTCTTGTTATAAAAAAGAATGAGACAGAATTGAGGAGTGACAAATTTGGAAGAGAACAGATACGTCATCATTTTAGCTGCAGGTAAAGGTACACGTATGAAATCAAAGCTTTATAAAGTCCTTCATCCCGTGGCAGGGAAGCCTATGGTAGAGCATATTGTCGATCAGGTAGAGCAGACTAAGCCAACGGAAATTGTGACAATTGTCGGCCATGGTGCAGAAGCAATCAAAGAGTATTTGGGAGAACGGACAAAGTATGCGTTACAGCAGGAACAGCAGGGAACCGGACACGCGGTCATGCAGGCAGAAAGCTTGCTGAAAGGGAAAAAGGGAACCACACTGGTGATTACAGGAGATACGCCTTTGTTAACGGCAGAAACACTGACCAATCTTTTTGATTATCATCAAGGGAAAAATGCTAGTGCAACAATTCTGACAGCTCAAGCTGATGATCCTACAGGTTATGGACGAATCATTCGTGATCATTTGGGAATTGTTGAGAAAATCGTTGAACAGAAAGATGCGTCTGAAGAAGAGACAAGTGTAAGAGAAATCAATACAGGAACATTCTGTTTTGACAATGAAGCCTTGTTTTCTTCCCTTTCAAAAATAGAGAAAAATAATTCGCAGGGTGAGTATTATTTAACAGATATTATTGAAATTTTGAAAAACGGCAGAGCGACAATTGCGGCTTACCGGATGGCTGATTTTGATGAAGCAATGGGGATTAATGATCGAATGGCACTGGCCACCGCAAATAAAATTATGTATAAACGTCTGAATGCGATGCACATGATGAATGGCGTTACGTTTGTCGATCCTGCTAGTACGTACATTGATGAAGGCGTAGTGATTGGCTCAGACACTGTGATTGAAGCAGGAGTCTGTATCAAAGGAAAAACTGTAATCGGTGAGGACTGCTTTATCAGCTCCGGTTCGGAAATTGTGGACAGTGTGATTGAAGACAATGTCAAGATTGTTCATTCCGTAATTGAAAAAAGTACCATTCGAAGTCATGCGGATGTCGGTCCATTTGCCCATTTAAGACCCAATACAGAAATTGGTTCACGTGCACATATTGGGAACTTTGTTGAAATAAAAAATTCTTCAGTAGGTGAAGAGACTAAAATTGGTCATCTCAGCTATGTAGGGGATGCAGATTTAGGGAAAGATATCAATGTCGGCTGCGGTGTTATTTTTGTGAATTATGACGGGAAAGATAAGCAGCATATCTCAGTAGGAGATCATACGTTTATCGGTTCAGGTTCTAATTTGATCGCACCGCTGACAATCGAAAACAATGTAATGATTGCTGCTGGATCAACCATTACGGATGATGTATATACACATGATCTCGCAATCGCCAGAGCAAGACAGGTCAATAAAAAGGGATACGCAGAGAATTTTTCTTATTTTGAAGGTAAGGAATAAGAACAGTTTATTCGGTTTTAGGGGACTTAGACATACTTATGTCACAGTCCCCTTTTTTCAGTTATTAAATGATGTTGTTATTTACCGTAAAGTTTAAAACCAGTGTCTTGACCGAATTAAAAACAAGTTATTCTTCTAATCCAAGAAACGTGCCCTACCAAGTAGTATTACATATGAGACTGCTGCTTTTGAAGCTGTCCCATTTGTTATTGAAGCATACAAGTTAAGACTTTCAATCATTTGACTATCATTTATTGTAATTTACAATCTGGTCAAGCCGCTAGGATATTTTTCGCTTGTTATAGTAGTAGGTTCCTGTTACAGCAGCGCCTGCAGTCAGTAAGCCAATACCCAGATAAGAAGCAATTTCTTCACCTGTTTTCGGATAATTTCCGCCATTTTTATCTCTGTCCCCTTCACCTGCTGTTTTTTCGCTGTCTGCTTCATCGCTGCCGCCTTCTTTATTGAACTCAGCTTCAGCAATAGAGATGATGCGTTTTCCAGGGAATTGTTCTTCATATTGAGCCAAATCGACATTGGTTGCTGTATCTAACAGACGCAGTGCTGCGCCTTGTTTCAGATAGTCAATCAGAACGGTGTCAAGAGAAGGGCCTTCTTCTCTTTCACCGCCGAGCATGTCGTAACCATCGCCTCCGGCAGCCAGAAAATCGTTGGTTGCCATATTGTAGGCAGCAGTATCTTCGATTGGTGCAAATTCACCGGTTTCACGGTTTTGGACTTCAATTTGCAAGACACGCTGACCAATGACTGTCTGTCCTGATTCGTTGCCTTCATCGTTTGCTAGCAGTGTTCCTTGTTTAGTTGAATCATAATAAATACGAATTGTGCTTGATACGTGAAGGAATCCACCATTTGCACCCAATTTCGGTTGTCCATAATCGTCTAAAATGACTGAGCCGTTTTCATCCTTTTGTGCAGTTGAGCGAAGAGACATCTCAAACATTTCTTTCACCTGTGCGCCTGTCACCTTAATTTGTGAGATGCTGTTGCCAAATGGCAGAACAGCAATAATGTCTCCAAGAGTTACGGAGCCTGGTTCGATAGTTGCACGAATACCTCCACCATTTGTTACAGCGAAATCAGTCGGTGAACTGAACCCGGTTTGTCCATAAGAAAGCATAGAGTCACCAATTAAATTTCCCAGATTTGTTTCTCTGGTACGCACATTATCTCGTTCTCCGTTGAACAAATAAGGGTTATTTTCAAGCACAACTTCAGAGCCCCAAGCTTCAAAGGTTGCTTTTGCCTGATCAACCAATGCCTTAACTGCTGTATTTTCTTCCAGCTCTGCCAGAGTCTCAGCTGAAACCAGTTCTGCAGATTTAGCAGATACATTATTTACATCCAGTTTTACCAGACCCACATTGTTCAGATAGTTGCCTGTTTGAGTATACAGGACATTTCCGTACATCATACCGCCATTTACAGCAGTATGAGAATGACCATCCAGAACAACCAAATTCAAATCAGGGAAGCTGACGTTTAATTCTTTGGCCAGTGTGTCTCCCCGCCACTCAGCTGGAGTTGTTTCATCAATTCCCAAATGTCCGGCAATAACAAAAGCATCAATTGCTGTTTCGGAATTTTTCAAGGTGTTGATGATTTTCTTTGTTTCTTCAATCGGATCAGCGAATGTTACTCCGATAATGTTGTTTGGATGGGTTTTGGTTGCTGTTTCCGGTGTTGTTACACCGATTACGGCATAATTTCTGCCATCTTTTTCAATAAGGGTATAGGGTTCAAAGACAAGCTGTCCGTCTTTATACGTATTATTCGAAAGAAGCGGGAAATTCAAATTTTCTTTATAGTGAAGGGCTCGTTCAAAACCGAAATCAAATTCATGATTTCCCACAGCCATTGCATCATAGCCAACTTCGTTCATAATGCTGACCATATCCATTCCTTCAGAGAAATTAGAGATAGGCAGCCCCTGGAATGCATCCCCTGCATCGATTAACAGTCCGGGATTCTTTTGATCCTTATAGGTTTTAAGACGGGCCATTCCCAGAACATCCTGTCCGTTTCCTTCCAGTCGTCCATGAATGTCATTTGTATGCATGATTGTTAAAGTGCTTGGCTGAAAGCCTGCCTCAATGACATCCTGTTTGGTAATTGCCTTGACATTTGGTGTCCGGCCGTCTGCAGCGGAAACAACTTGAAGCGTTCCATTATTTACCAGCTCAACAGCCAGTGCCCGCCAGTCTTCATCAAAGTTGTAGCCGATGATTTCCCAGTTGTGCTCAATCTCCTTTTCCGGATCAATCATTCCTTTTTCTTTGATATATTGAGCAATATATCCTCGAAGCGTTTCCGGATCTGTAGAGACTAACGGTTCTTCTGTAATAATTCCCTGAGCCAGCAAACCTTCATAACGGTAGTTGTTCATGGCAATTGTATAATTGGCAGTTGGGTCTACAGCCGCTCCATCAATGGTTGGGTTGATAATCCGCTGTCCGACTTCTTTTGAAATATCCATTTTATAGTCAATTCCTGAAAAAATATCGTAATTGTAAACACGTATTGCTTCATTGAAGCTGATGGTCAGGTCATCCGGTTGAGGGGTATTGTAATAAGCCGCCTGATTTTCCATGTATTTTAACAGATTTTCTCCGGTAATATTCACGCTGACCAAGGTATTCGGGTACTTGTAAATATCAAAAATATTAGAGTAGGAAAGAGTGCCTTTATTTAATTTGCTGTCTGCTTTAAATAAGGCAGAAGCAGCAAGCTGAGCGCCTGTGTATTTTCTTTGGACATTGTTAATTAATGAGATCATGGCAGTTGGCTGAAGCTGAGCCTCAGGAATGCCTGTCACTTCTTCTGCCGGAAGGAAATCAGCAGCAGCTGTTCCAATTGGATCTGAAATGAACTGACGTGCTGTATCATGATAAGTTTGTGTAGCGGCTTTTAATTCTGTATCGGCAGCTGCCTGTGTGGTGTCAATAATGGAAACATGGTCATTTTTTACCTCCCATTTTCCGTTGATTTTTTCAATATCCAAATCAATCCGAACCATTTCGATACCCGTATCTTTTGGTGCGCCGACAGGAGCTGTTCCGCTGGGACTGTCAATCTGCTCTGCGAAAGAGCGATGATCATGTCCTAAAATAAATGCATCAATACCTGCTACATTATTTATTACCTGATCGGCACTTGCAGCAGGATCGCTGTCTGTCCGTCCGGCGTGGATGGAAGCCACGATGATATCCGCAGAGCCTTTGAGTTCTGCTACAGCTTTTTCGGCTTCATCTTTTAAAGCATTGAAATACAGTGTTTCAACTTTTGCCCCATCCCAATTTGGAATATGCGGAGTGGTCAGACCAATAATTCCCACAGTCAGATCCTTTGTCCCGTCGTTATCCAGATCAATATCTTTTAACGTGGTGCTTCCTACGTAACGGTTATTTGTTGCTTTGACATATGTGTTTGCAGAAAGAATTGGGAAAGATGCTTCGCTGCTGATTTTGTCAATCAGATCAAGGCCAAAATTGAATTCATGGTTTCCAAGGACCATAGCATCATATTTGATTTCATTCATGGCTTTAATCATTGGATGCTCTTCGTTAATCAGTGGTTCTTTGTTGTACAAATCATCGGTAAGAATGGTTCCCTGTACGATATCCCCATTATCAATTAAAATCGTTCCATTGGGATTTTCTGTACGAACATTTTTGACAACCGTACTTACTTGTGAAAGTCCGACAGCAGCTTCTTTGTCATCCTCATACGACCAGTTCCACAGCTGACCATGAACATCAGAGGTTCCCAGAACAGTCAGCCGGTGGGTTTCCTCCGCTTCAGTTTCTGCTGTTGCGGGAACTGTTGTGCTTCCGCTTACCAGCAAACCTGTGACAATCAGCCATTGAAAGATGTTTTTGATTTTGTTACGCCCTAGCTTCTTCAAAAAACAAACACTCCTTCTTCCTATTTTTTAGTGCACAAGACTATTTTAACAAATATAGAGCGCTTTCTAAATGTTTTTCTGGCTTTTAATGAAAAATAAATAGAAAAAAGAGATATTCGTATAATCTTGGTAGAAAAATCAGAAGTAAAAAGGTGTAAAAACGATTTTAATTCCTAATTTTTCGTAAAACAACTACATGTCGAGCTGAAGTATATTTAGTGAAGATATGCAAGTGTTTCATTTGGACATATCCGGAGAACTGTCTAAAAAATTTTTTTAAAGGAAATATCTGTTATGAATGAACAAAAACTAAGAATAAGAATGCCTGAAAAAGAATTAAGCAGAAAAAAAGAAGGAGAATAGAAATGAAAATCTGTGAAGCTGCAAACAAAAATAGTAAAACGGTTTAAATGCGTATAATTGATGATAATTTGGTATTACTATAGGAAAATCACTTGATTTATTTGTAAAAAGTGACTACTATTTATAAGGAAGCTATTGTTCAAAATAGAAAGTGGAGGTCCCAATGTCAAAACATTATTTTGATCCAAGATTGAAAATTTTTTCTCTTAATTCTAACCGCCCTCTAGCGGAAAAAATTGCAAAAGCAGTTGGTGTGGAATTAGGTAAGTCATCTGTCAGCCAATTCAGTGATGGTGAGATTCAAATCAACATTGAAGAAAGTATTCGAGGGTCGCATGTTTATTTGATTCAATCAACGAGCAGCCCAGTGAATGACAATTTGATGGAACTATTGATCATGATTGATGCGTTGAAGCGCGCAAGTGCCAAAACAATTAATGTTGTTATGCCGTACTATGGTTATGCGCGTCAAGATCGAAAGGCTCGTGCACGTGAACCGATCACAGCCAAATTAGTAGCGAATATGCTGGAAAAAGCCGGAGCTACAAGAATGTTGACATTAGACTTGCATGCGGTACAGATTCAGGGATTCTTCGATATTCCTGTGGATCATTTGATGGGTGCGCCGCTGATTGCTGATTACTTTATGGAACATGGGATTAAGGGCGACGATGTGGTGGTAGTTTCACCGGATCATGGCGGAGTGACTCGTGCCCGAAAACTGGCGGAGTACTTGAAATCTCCAATTGCAATTATTGACAAACGCCGTCCTAAAGCAAACGTGGCAGAGGTAATGAATATCATTGGACAAGTGGAAGGGAAAATCTGTGTGTTGATTGATGACATGATCGACACTGCCGGAACCATTTCATTGGCCGCTAATGCATTAAAAGAAGCCGGTGCCAAAGAAGTGTATGCTTCATGTACACATCCAGTATTATCAGGTCCTGCACTGGAACGGATTCAGGATTCAGCGATTAAACGTCTGGTTGTAACAGACTCCATTTATCTTTCGGATGACCGCAAGATCGATAAGATTGATGAAATCAGTGTTGGCGAACTAATCGGTGATGCTATCAAACGGATTCACGAAAATAAACCAGTCAGCCCTTTATTTGAAACAAAAAATCGTTAAAAGAATACAAATAAGCGTTGGAAGTGTTGTGAAAGCACAGAAATCCGACGCTTATTTTTTTGTTAATTGGAATTTTTCAGTTTACGATGCGCAACAGAAATAGATAGCAGATAGCCTTTCAGCCAATTCCACATTTTTTTGCTGCTGATATAAAGCAGCAAACCAACCAGAAGACAAACTGGCAAAGCCATGAAATCAGGAGCCTGCCAAAAACCAAAATTCATAACAACAATCGGCAGTGAATAGCCGAAAAACAGACCAATCATTTTGATAACACCTGCTGCAACTACTATAAAGGAACAAAAATAGAATGTAATTGAAATGATTCCTACACAGGAAACAATGAACATACCTGAAAAACCAGTTACAAAATAGAATTTTATCAGTTTCATCAAATTACTCAAGTTGAAAGAGCCTTCTTTAAGAAATGCCTCGTCAATATAAGAATCTGCCAAAGCTTTGGGACTTCCTAATGTTTTCAAGACTATATCGATCTCTGCGCCGTTGCTTACAGCTTCAAAGATGTGGCTTTCTACTTCTTCAAGGATATCCATCCGTTCCTGCTGATCCATCTTCTTTAAATAATTGTTTAACTGCTGTAAATAGACTGAAGCCTGTTCATTCATCATAATTCCTCCCTGTTTTCCTGAATATCATCGACTGCTCTGGTCAATGTTTTCCACAGAACGGTCATTTCCATAAGATATCGAATACCTAGATCGGTAATCCGATAATATTTTCTTCGAGGCAGATCATTATTTTCCTGCCAGTAGCTTTCCAAATAGCTTTCTTTTGTCAGACGTCTAAGTAACGGATACATTGTATTTTCGTTTGTGGCGATGATACTCCAGTTGCTCAATACCTCTATCAGCTCATAGCCGTAATAATCTCTTTTTGATAAAAGAGAAAGGATACAAAGCTCCAAGGTACCGCGTTTAACCTGTGATTTCCAATCATCTATATTCATATTAGCACCTCACACAGTACAGTGTATAACACAGTATAAGATAATACAAGTCTTAACAAAGAATTTAATGCAGATATACTATTTTGAAAAGGAATTCTCTTTAGAAACGTTGCCAATGTAGTATAATTAGATAAATCAATATATGAAGGGGAAATAAAATGGAACGTCCGGACGAACGGAAAGCACTTGAAATACTGCAGACAATTTTTCCTGAAAAATATAAACAAGCCAAACTTCTGGACAAACCTGATATTCAAAGCCTTGAAAACAATGTTGGCGTAGAAGTCACTCAATCGCTGAAAGAAGGAGTTCTGCATACGTTGGGAGAAAGCAGTGTGCCATTTCAGGACGAGCAAAAATTGTTAAAAAGACTTAAGCAGGAATACGGTACAGATGTGATAAAGATGACGTTGAGATTACCAGACGGTACAGTAAAAAAAGTAGGAATTTCTTTGGCAAACTGGGACAGCTTATTTAATTTGATTGAAGCCTATGATAATAAACTGAAAAAACTGCAAAATGGAAGCTACACACTTTATCAGGAAAATAATCTTTTTATCTTTGTTTTTTGGGAAGATGAATCTTATATCAGAGGGTTGTTGAAACACTTAACGACAATTGCTTCTCCGCTTTATTATAATATTGTTTATGTGTACAGCAGTCCATTTTTGTATGTGATTGACTGTGATCGGAAAAAAATGGAAAAGTATAAATACAAGATAAATTAAGAAGCAGGAGTTGAATAAAATGGATGTTCAGATTAAAAAATTGGAAGAGTTATCTTCGGCAGAATTACTGAAAATTATGGCAGCACGTATTGCAGTGTTTGTCGTTGAACAGCAGTGTCCGTATCAGGAGATTGATTCCGATGATGAAACAGCATGGCATGTTTGGCTGCAGGAAGGAACTGATATTGCCGGTTATTCCCGAATTATTGACAAAGGAGACTGCATCAGTATCGGGCGTATATTGACGACTAAAAACTATCGTGGTCAAGGATATGGTAATCTTCTAATGGAAAAGACACTGACTGAGATAAAAAAACGCTATACAAATCTATCGGTAGTATTAAGTGCTCAGGAATATGCAGTGGCATTTTATCAAAGCTTTGGTTTTGAAGTTGTCTCAGAGGTTTATCTGGAAGATGATATTCCCCATGTGAATATGAAAATGGAAAAATAAAATACCTGATAAAAAATATGCTGTAACAGTTGGTACTAAAAACTGTTGCAGCATATTCCAGATAAGTTAAAATGGCTTAATATTCTACCCATTCGCTGTCTTTTTCCTGTTTCTTTCTGAAAAAGAACTGCATGGCATCACTGTTGCTTGTTGTTACCAGTGAATCAGTTGGTAAAATAGACAGTATGAAGAAAAAGATGCTGATTGCGGAGACAATCAACGTTAAGAACGCAGAACTTCCATTTAAATTAATAATGTTTCCGACAAAATTAATAATGTAAAAGGTCAAAACTCCCCGACCGGTAACCCCGGCGTCTCTGTATCTTCTGACTGAAAGTGCCAGTGTTGGCAGTATTAATGCTAAACTAATAACGCCGAAAAGAATGAACACTCCGATAGAGTCAGTTAAAGCTGCAGCAATTTCACTTTCAGAATAATAGCCGTAATCATCAATTAAACTAAATACCAATGAAAAAATTTTTCCCAACATAGCAAAAGCCATAACAAACCCGCCTAATGATAAAATCAATGTTACCCACCAGTAGCCGGCTCTTGTTGTCCGACCCTTAAAGTCTACATATCCCAGAAAGAAATCTTTAATTGCCTGAACAAAAGACACTTCACCTGGCTTTTGATTAATTTTTCCCATAACTACCCCTCTTTTTAAAATATATTGGTCTCCATTTTATCACTCTTTTCATGTAACTTACAAGCGAATTTACTGAAATGACACACTAGCAGGCAGGGGAAGTTCTTGTTTCATCTACAGAAGGTTGTTAAAAAGCTGATTAGAAGTTAAAAAGGATAGTACTGTTAGGAGAGGTCTTCATTTTTTGACGTCATCTATTTGCTTTTTCATTTCCGTTGCCCCATCTATTCTACCTATTTCTGTTATACTGGAATCATTCTGTATTACCGGAGTTTCGAAGAAAAAACAGATCATTTTAAGAAAGCTGATAAAAGTTATCAAAACCATTGCATGAAACAGCTATTTGCGATAAAGTAAAGTAAGAAACTGTGAAACATTTTAGTGTTTCACGCTAGGAAGGAATAATATGACGCCAGAAGAATTTAGACGCTTGTTAGAGGAAAAAGGAAGGATTTTATCTGATCAGCAAATGATGCAGTTTGCCAAGTACCATCAGCTGTTGATTGAATGGAATGAAAAGATGAACCTTACGGCTATTACAGAAGAAAAAGAAGTATACTTAAAACATTTCTATGACTCTGTATCGCTGGCTTTTTTTGAGGATTTTTCATCTGATAAGAAAATCTGCGATGTGGGTTCCGGAGCCGGGTTTCCAAGCATCCCTTTAAAGATAGTTTTTCCAGATTTAGAGGTTACGATTGTTGATTCTCTGAACAAACGTATCAAATTTTTAACTCATCTCACTGAAGAATTAGGCTTATCTGATGTTTCTCTCTATCATGACCGGGCAGAGACTTTTGGACAGACTGAAGAATTTAGAGGGGCATTTGACTATGTAACAGCAAGAGCTGTTGCCCGTCTGAATGTATTGGCGGAGCTTTGTCTGCCTCTGGTAAAAAGAGACGGCTTCTTTCTGGCATTGAAAGCATCGAAGAGCGAAGAAGAAATAACAGAAGCAAAAAAAGCAATTGCTGTATTGGGTGGAAAATTCGAACAGGAACGTTCGTTTGAATTGCCTATTACTCATGATGAACGGCATATTGTTGTAATTCAGAAGAAAAAGGAAACACCGAAAAAATATCCAAGAAAACCAGGGTTGCCAAATAAACAGCCGATCAAATAAGATGGAGGAACAAAACACATGGTACGAATCATTTCTGTAGCGAACCAAAAAGGCGGAGTAGGCAAAACAACGACTACTGTAAATTTAGGTGCTTGTCTTGCTTATTATGGAAAAAAGGTATTGCTGGTTGATATCGATGCTCAGGGAAATGCGACGAGCGGTGTAGGAATTAGAAAACCGGATGTTGCTCATGACATTTATGATGTACTGGTGAATGAAGAGCCCCTGAATAAAGTGACTTTACAGACAACAAGAAAAGATCTGGATATTATTCCTGCCACTATCCAGCTGGCCGGAGCTGAAATAGAATTGACTTCCATGATTGCCCGGGAGTCCAGACTTAAATCAGCGCTGAAAGAAGTGAAAAACGATTACGATTATATTCTGATTGACTGTCCACCGTCACTGGGACACTTGACCATTAATGCGTTTACTTCCAGCGACTCTATTTTAATCCCGGTTCAATGTGAATATTATGCATTGGAAGGACTTAGTCAGTTACTGAACACGATACGTCTGGTTCAAAAACACTTTAATCCGGAGTTGAAGATTGAGGGAGTTCTTTTGACCATGTATGATGCCCGGACGAATCTCGGAGCCGAAGTCGTGGAAGAGGTTCGTAAGTATTTCCGTGAAAAAGTGTATGACACGATCATTCCTCGAAATGTTCGTTTATCGGAAGCGCCAAGTCATGGGCTGTCAATTATTGATTATGACCCGAGATCTCGCGGAGCCGAAGTCTACTTATCTCTAGCAAAGGAAGTGTTGAATAATAATGAGTAAAGGAAAAGGTTTAGGCCGCGGTATTGATGCATTGTTTCAAGATTTTGCTAGTTTGGAAGAAGTAGATGTAAAAAAAGAAGAGGTCATTGAAATTCCTCTTAAGGAGCTTCGTCCAAATCCCTATCAGCCCAGAAAAACATTTGATGAAAGTTCATTGAATGAATTAGCAGAATCCATTAAGCAGTCAGGTGTTTTCCAGCCGATTATTGTCCGAAAATCATCTGTAAAAGGCTATGAAATTATTGCTGGTGAGCGACGTTTCCGGGCATCCAAATTGGCTGAAAAAGAGACTATTCCAGCAATTGTCCGTGAATTCGATGAAGAAGCAATGATGCAGATTGCTGTACTGGAAAACTTGCAGAGGGAAGATTTGAACCCGCTGGAAGAAGCAGAAGCTTATGATATGCTGATGAAAAATCTGAAGCTGACACAGGTGGAAGTGGCAGAACGCTTGGGTAAGAGTCGTCCCTATATTGCAAACTATCTGAGATTGCTGACTTTACCGGAGCTGGTGAAAGATTTAGTGCAGCAGGAAATATTGTCTATGGGGCAGGCAAGAACATTGCTGGGTCTGAAGGATAAGAAATTGATCTCTACATTGGCTGATAGAGCAGCCAAAGAAGGGTTGACTGTTCGTCAGCTGGAGCAGATAGTTAATGACTATAATGAAGATGAAGGTAAAAAAACCGCTAAAACGGTTAAGAAGCCGGTAAAAGAGAAGCCGTACTATATACGTGAAAGCGAAGATCGCTTAATGGACAAGTTCGGTACGACAGTCATGATTCAGGAAAAAGAAGGAAAAGGGAAAATAGAAATTGAATACCTTTCTCAATCTGATCTGGCTAGAATATTGGATATCCTGAATATTCAATTTGATTCAGAATAAATTAAATAAAGTTGAAAAAGGCAGGAATCTGAAATTTTCTGTCTTTTTTTATTGGATTTAAAAACAGGGATAAACGGGACTGTGACATAAGGATGTCTGATACCCTTAAAGCCGAATAAACGGTGTTCCAGTCTTTGTATGATTCGAGCTTCGAAGAAGCGTAGAAGTAAGTTCCTACATGCCCCCAGACATGCTTCGAGGATCGGAACGAAGTCCTTCAATTCTTAGTGGCTTTGCCATTTAGGAATTGATGAGATCGAAACGAAGTGTAGTGTAGTGAGAACCGTAGACGCAGAAAAACGGCTACAGCGTAATGGTTTGTCTCGAGAATCGTTAGACTCGTAGAGACAGCAGTTCTGGAAATAAGTCGAACGATACTGAAAATATGAGTAGCTCCAGGAAGGTATCCATTCACAGCTAGTCATTTTATGACTAGTGTTTCTTGACAATTTTCGTATATTCCGCCTTATTGACATAAATCACTACGACTGACTTGTCAGAGTAGATGATACCTACTTGGTTCTTGAGCCAGAACACTTCTGCTCCTGCGGTTACTCGTCGCATGAAGTGCTTTGCTCCTGCGGTTACTCGTCGCAGTTAAGGACGTGCAAGTGCTCCTGCGGTTACTCGTCGCAGTTAAGGACGTGCAAGTGCTCCTGCGGGTATTCATCGCATGGAGATTGTCACAACCTCCTCAAGTAAGGGGCTTCTAATTACTGGAGTGAATTTTCCTGATATTCTGGAAATTGCTTCTGTATAAGGGCTGTCAAGCAGATTTGACGAGGGAAACAGGAGATGTCAAAGGTATTTGATAGAAAAAAAGAGATTATTGCAGGATGATTATCTTATACGAAGAAGCATTTTTGTTAAACACAGAAGTACGAAAGAAATCTTTAATATGAAAGCAGTTTAAGCAGTATAATGGAGGAGGAGAGACAAAAAACAAAGTCGGAGGCAGTCATGGAGATTGGAGTTAAGTTAAGAGAGATAAGAAATGAACTGAGATTAACGCAGGAACAGGTAGCAGCATCTGTTCATGTATCTAGACAGACCATCTCGAGTTGGGAAAATGGTCATAGTTATCCAGATATTATAAGTGTGCTGCTTTTAAGTGAATTATATAATGTATCTGTTGATACACTGTTGAAAGGAGATCCTAAAATGACCTCATTTTTAAAGGAAAGTACAGATACTGTAAAGAGTAATAGAAGAATACTTTATGGTATGGGGTTGAATTTGCTGCTTATTATATTAATGTTTTTCTTTGAAGCTGTTAAAGGTTTGGCATTTCTGCTGTTTATACTGATTGCTGTAAACGGCGCTATTCTGTTTTATAACTTTGTCAGGAAGATTTAGGAGGAGACTATGATGCAGACATCATGGAAGGTTTTCGTTGGAGTTGGTATCATCATACTTTGTTCGCTTGCCATAGCAATAAATATTTATCGTTTGCTATTAATTGATGCCAAAGACAGAGGACTGGAAAAACCAAAAATTTGGGCTTTGATCGGAGCAGGCGGACAGCATGGGGAAGGTCTGTTACTCTATTTTTTTCACCGTAGAAATCATCCCAAAATGATGGAAAGCCAACCAGAACAGACAGCTTTTATCAGAAAGAAGATTCAATACCTGCTTGTTTTAGATATTATAGGATTTATTTTGTTTGTAGCCGGATAGTCAGCTTTTGTTGAAATGAACTCTGGACTGGTACTGGTTGCTTACTCAAAAGAAGGGATTTTCTTAAAACATCAAAGGGATGATGTGGTGAATTTTTAAGCGCTTTGTCTTGTTTTAATTTATAGAGCTGTTGGAAAGATAGAGTACAGTTAGAAAATGTTTCTGACTTGTAGTCTATCTTCTATTTATTAGGATAGTAAAACAAATTTTACGTAATCTGCATTTTACGATATAATAAAAAAGAATGGAGGGAAGATATGGAACTGGACACCACACTTATTGAAGCATTGTTAGCTTCACCCGTCAGCAGTTACCAAATTTCCATGGGTACCGGGATTTCCCGCCAAATGATCGGTAAGCTGAGAAATGGTCAGGCTGATTTTCATAAAGGATCTTTGGAAAATGCACTTTCTTTATACAGCTTTGCACTTGAACAGAAAAAAATAGGGAATTTATTGATGAATAAAAATGAGACGCTGAAAGAAGTAGCAACGAAAGACGACCTATTGGATGCATTAAAAAGAAAAACGGATGAAATTTTGGTTATAGGAGAGCTGGCTGCCGAAATAAACGAGCTGAAAAAAAATCAGTTAACCGATACTGAAATCATGGGAGTGGAGCTTGGTGGTGGAGGTATGTTGACCATTTTGGAGTATCTGATTAGTCTGTTAATTGATGCAGGTGAAAAAATTGATAAAAATGAAAAGGCGATTCGAAAGAAAATCATCCGTCTGTATTATATAAAGAGAGTAGGTCCGGCTTCAGTTTTATTGCGATTAAAACAGTTGGATTATTAACAAAACGAACAATGTTAACTTTCATCAAAACAGTAAATTGCTTTTGCTACTTGGAGAAAAAAATGGTATTGTAGAAATATCTGCTTTTTTTATTTTATCTGAGCGAAAAGATCTATATTTGGCGCAGAGAAAACTGAGGAGGAAACGACGAAATGTATGATTTAGGTGATGTTGTAGAAATGAAGAAGCCTCATGCCTGTCAAACCAATCGATGGGAAATTATTCGAATGGGTGCTGATATAAAAATCAGATGTTTGAATTGTCAGCATATCGTTATGATGACTCGCCGGGATTTTGAGAAAAAAATGAAAAAAGTACTGGAAAAGAAAGTATCCTAGTGCTCTGACCAAATTATAAATTACACTAAAAGATCGTCTATAAATGATGTTCAATGATAGAAAATGTTAACTTGTATGCTTCAATGACAAGAATAAACAGCTACAAATATAGGGGTTGCTCTTGTGCTGGCTGCGTGTTTTTTGGATTAGAAGCATAACTTAGTTTTAAATTGGTCGATACACTAGCAGCAAAGGAAGAACCCATACAGTTAACAAGAGGAAAAAGTGAAAACTTTGTTGTACAGTATAAATTGATAAAGGAAGAGTGAAAAAAATGGCATTGACAGCTGGAATCGTAGGTTTGCCCAATGTAGGGAAATCTACTCTTTTTAACGCAATCACAAAAGCAGGGGCTGAAGCGGCAAATTATCCGTTTGCAACAATTGATCCTAATGTGGGAATGGTTGAGGTACCTGATGACAGACTACAGCGCTTAACAGAGCTGGTTAAACCTAAGAAGACTGTTCCAACCACCTTTGAGTTTACGGATATTGCCGGAATTGTGAAAGGTGCGAGCAAAGGAGAAGGACTGGGCAATCAGTTTTTAAGCCATATTCGTCAGGTGGATGCGATTTGTCATGTAGTCCGCTGTTTCGATGACGAAAATATTACCCATGTGGAAGGCAGAGTTGATCCGCTGGCAGACATTGATACGATTAATCTGGAGCTGGTTCTGGCTGATCTGGATTCAATTAACAAACGCTATGCGCGCGTGGCAAAGATTGCCAAGACGAAAGATAAAGAGGCAGTTGCTGAACTGGCAGTCTTAGATAAAATCAAGCCTGCTTTAGAGGAAGGACTTTCAGCAAGAACAATTGATTTTGATGATGAAGAAAAGAAACTGGTGAAAAGTTTGTTCCTGTTGACAGCTAAGCCAATTTTATATGTAGCGAATGTTTCGGAAGATGAAGTAGCTGATTCTGAAAACAACAAATATGTTCAGCAGGTCCGTAATTTTGCGGCAGAAGAAAATGCTGAGGTAATTGTTGTCTGCGCTCGGGCAGAAGAAGAAATAGCCGAGTTGGATGAAGAGGATAAAGCAGAGTTTTTAGAAGCATTGGGAATAGAGGAATCAGGCTTGGATCAGCTGATTCGTGCGGCATATGATCTGTTGGGATTGGCAACCTATTTCACAGCGGGTGAGCAGGAAGTTCGTGCCTGGACATTCCGAAAAGGAATTAAAGCACCACAGGCAGCAGGTATTATTCATACCGATTTTGAACGCGGCTTTATTCGTGCGGAAACAGTTTCTTTTGAGGATCTCAGTACTTATGGAAATATGCAGGCGGCTAAAGAAGCAGGGAAAGTTCGTCTGGAAGGGAAAGATTACATCGTTAAGGATGGAGATGTTATGCTCTTCCGTTTCAATGTCTAATGTTTTTTGAAGAAAACGGTTTTTCTTTGATAAATTTATGATAAAATACCACATAGATAAGGTTTGTTTTGCGATAGCGGATTGATTAGGGGGATACAGTAAAATGGAACCAGAAAAACTGCAGGAAATTGTTGCTGAAAATCGTGAGTTGGAAAAAAAATTAACAAAAAGAAACGAGCAATATATTTTTGATTTGAAAAAGTCAATTAAAGCGGCCAATCTTTCGGAACAGGAACAAACTTTAGCCTTACATGAAATTCTGCCGTTAATGGTGGAAGAACAGAAGAGCGGTAGAACAGCACGTCAGCTTTTTGGCACTGTTTCAGAACGGACAGAAGCCATTTTAAATAAACCGGTAGAGAAAAAGGAGTCCACACCTCTTTTGATGTGGATAGACAATGCAATGCTGTTGATGGGTGCGCTGGCTTTGATGATGTCTGTCACAAGTTTGTTGTTTAAAACCGAAAGACAGCAGATTGGGCTGGTAACTTTGCTTATCGGTTCAGCAGTTGGAGGCTATGCACTTTATTTAATGTATAAATATGTGTATCAGTATGACCGCCCGGGTGCCGATAAATCACAGCGCCCCGGATTTTTAAAGTCCGGTGCCATTATGGTTGGGGCTATGTTTCTTTGGATTGTCACATTTTCGGGTTCAGCTTTGCTGCCTGCCGTTATTAATCCGGTACTGGATCCAGTCGTTATGATAGTGATTGGTGCGGCAGTGCTGGCAGCGCGTTATTTCCTGAAAAAGAAATACAACATGCAGAGCAGTTTGGCAAGATAGTACGGATAAAATAAGATTTAAGACAAACGTGAACAACAGGTGTCTGAATCTTATTTTTTTATTCTATGATAAGAGAGAGCAGACAAATCAGATAAGGTGAACGTTCTTTTCTTTTAAAATGCTGATAATAAAATGAGAAATAACTAATGTTATAAAAAAATTGATGGAATATTTCAGAAATCAGAAAATCCGGTTGACTTATCTTCTGGAATCTGTTATTTTCATAAATAAAATTAAATTGAGGAGTGATTCAGGCAATGTCTAACTGGGAAACGAAATTTGCGAAAAAAGGTCTTACATTTGATGATGTTTTATTGATTCCGGCAGAAAGCCATGTGTTGCCAAATGATGTGGATATGAGTATTCAATTGGCAAAAAATCTTAAATTAAATATCCCGCTGATTAGTGCAAGTATGGACACTGTAACAGACAGCAAAATGGCGATTGCAATGGCACGTCAAGGCGGATTGGGCGTAATCCACAAGAATATGAGTGTTGCACAGCAGGCGGATGAAGTCCGTAAAGTAAAACGTTCAGAGAGCGGTGTTATTCTAGACCCATTTTTTTTAACACCATCAAACCTTGTTGCAGAGGCAGAGAATCTGATGAGCAAGTATCGAATCAGCGGTGTGCCAATTGTTGAAACGATGGAAAATCGTAAATTAGTAGGGATCATTACAAACCGTGATATGCGTTTCGTTACAGACTATCAAATGAAGATCGATGAAGTGATGACCAAAGATAATTTGGTGACAGCCCCAGTTGGTACTTCTCTAAAAGATGCTGAGAAAATTTTGCAGCAGCATAAAATTGAAAAATTGCCGATTGTTGATGAAGCAGGTCGTTTAAGCGGATTAATCACAATCAAAGATATTGAAAAAGTTATTGAATTTCCAAATGCTGCCAAAGATGAGCACGGCCGTTTGCTGGTGGCAGCAGCAGTAGGTGTGACAAGCGATACATTTGAACGGGCGGAAGCATTACTTGAAGCTGGAGCTGATGCAATCGTTATTGATACTGCTCATGGTCATAGTGCCGGTGTTATCCGTAAAATTAAAGAAATTCGAGATACTTTCCCTGATGCGACCTTGATTGCTGGAAACATCGCAACTGGTGAAGGTGCCCGTGCATTGTATGACGTTGGTGTTGATGTGGTAAAAGTGGGAATCGGTCCCGGTTCAATCTGCACAACTCGAGTGGTTGCCGGTGTTGGAGTTCCTCAGTTAACAGCAATTTATGATGCAGCATCTGTTGCCCGCGAATACGGCAAATCAATTATTGCAGATGGCGGAATTAAATATTCAGGAGATATTGTCAAAGCGTTGGCTGCCGGCGGACATGCAGCAATGCTTGGAAGTATGCTTGCCGGAACGGATGAGTCTCCAGGTGAATTTGAAATCTACCAGGGACGCCGCTTTAAAACCTATCGCGGTATGGGTTCTCTTGGTGCTATGGAAAAGGGCTCAAGCGATCGTTATTTCCAAGGTAGTGTAAATGAGGCAAACAAGCTGGTTCCGGAAGGAATTGAAGGCCGGGTTGCTTACAAAGGAAGCATCGCTGATATTATCTTCCAAATGATCGGCGGTTTAAAATCTGGAATGGGGTATGTAGGGGCAGCTAATTTGCAGCAGCTGCGTGAAGAAGCTCAGTTTGTTCAAATGAGCGGAAATGGTCTGAAAGAATCTCATCCTCATGATGTTCAAATTACGAAAGAAGCGCCAAACTATTCTGTCGAACAATAAAAAAATAACTGAAAAAAGACCAATGTGAATGAAGTGACCCCAAAAGTTAGACCAAAAATCTAACTTTTGGAGGTCGGTTCAGAAATTTTATTCCAACATCGGTCTTTTTTTTGCAGTTTTTGAGTGTTTTCTACTACTTGATTAAGGCTCAATCGTTTTATCGGATACTGAAAGCAGCTGTGAACTGAATCCGTTATGGAGAGACAGGGATAGTTTTATTTCCATAATAAAGATGTAATGGCTCAAGTTTGTTGCCTAATAATTCATCAGGGGAGATAATTTCATAGCCTTCAGCCCGTAAATCATCAATAATTTTCGGGACTGCTTCAACTGTTTCAGAATAGATATCATGCATTAGAATAATTGAGTAGTTATTGCTGGTCTCTTGTACACGCTTGATAATTTTTTTTGAATTTTTACTTTTCCAGTCTTCCGAATCCACTGACCACTGAATAATCGGCCGGTCAATGATTTCAGCCGCCTGGCTGTCCACTGCTCCATAAGGAGGGCGAAAGGTTGTTGGAAGTTTTCCTGTTATCTCGAAAAGAACTTTATCTGTTGCGTGGACCTCTTCTTTAATACTTTTAGGTTCTATTGCTGTCAATTTGGGATGAGAATAGCTGTGACTGGCAACATCATGTCCTTCTGCAACAGCTCGTCTAACGATTTCCGGATGCTTAGCTGCATTTTCGCCAAGCATAAAGAAAGTCGTTTTAACATTTTTTTCTTTTAAAATATCTAGAAGTTTTGGTGTAGTTAAGGGGTTCGGCCCATCGTCAAACGTCAAGGCAATATATTTTTTATTCGAATCCAAGCTAGTCCCTGCATGATCACGAATGAGTTGAGAATCAACAAACTCCTGATCAACAAAAGGTATAATTTCTGTAAAGTCCAATGAGAGCTGCTTAATATTGAGTTCATTTTCAGGTAATGAGAAAGTGAACTGATTTGGTGTATAATCAAGTATTTTCTGCTCCATTGTACTATTTGGAAAGTCTATTATTTTATCGATCTGTTGAGAGACTTCATCTGCTGTCATCGTATCCAAAAGTTTCTGCCTGATAATCGGTTGGATTGCCCTGAAGTTATTTTGATTATGAAACAGCTCGGTTAGGGTAGGCAGCTCCAAAGTATCTTTGCTTACATATGTATTTTCCCCCCGTAATAACGGCTGAATCTCCCATAACTCCTCATTTTTGTAGTATAAATCAACAACCGGTGTATAAATAACTGTCTTTCCCAAGATAGCTGATTCAGTATAACCAATTACTTTTGCTGATTGGTCTTCGCTAAGTTGTGTTTCAGCATCTGTCAGTAGTTGCTGCAGCTGCTTTTCCAGCTCTTTTTTCAAGGGTAGATCGGGAAGAAATAGGATATGTTGCCGCTGTTTATTGATAACCGTTCTTTTGACTTCTTGATTTCCCAGCTTTTGCTGTTCGGCAGCTATTATTTCAACGATTTTCTCATCTGGCTCTTGCTGCTGCTCAATTGATTTATCAGTTTGAACACCAGTCTGCTTTTTTGTCAAATAAAAATGTCCGGTGATCAGCGGGAGAAAGGCTGTCAGCAAAAAAAGACTGAAAAATAGTAGGTTTCTTTTTGTTTGCCGCTGTTCCGAGCTCTTTTGAATCTCTTTTCTTGTTTCAGCTTTTTGACTTTCTGGTTCCATAGAGTCAGTCCTAACTAAAAATTGGTGTTTAATTGGTTTGTATATACAAATGATCGGCTTTATTAGAGCCATAAATAGGAGTCTTTGCTAAATATCCTATGAGCTTATAAGTCTTCGGTGTAAATAAAGGGTTATATTAATTAAAAGGTACTATTCAGCTCTAAAATTGTTGCTGTCTTTTCGCAAAAAAGTTAAAAAATAGATCGGATAAATGGACTTTCTCCGAAATTTAAATGTACAACCATACAAAAGAGGAGTCAGACAATATGCAACGCAGAATAGTGACAAGTGCCTGCTCCCCCCGTTGAAAATTATTTAATTACTGTAACTCCGCCCATATAAGGAACAAGCACTTCAGGAACGGTGACAGAGCCATCTTCATTTTGATAGTTTTCCAAAATCGCAGCAACAGATCGTCCGACAGCCAAGCCTGATCCGTTTAGAGTGTGAACGTAATTAATTTTTTCATCTTCATTGCGGTAGCGGATCATCGCTCTGCGTGCCTGGAAATCCTCGCAATTTGAACAAGAGCTGATTTCTCTGTATGCATCCTGAGCAGGAATCCATACTTCTAAATCATATGTTTTTGCAGCGGAGAAACCCATGTCTCCTGTGGAAAGTGTGATAACGCGATAAGGTAAATTCAATTTTTGCAGAATTTCTTCAGCATTAGCAGTCATTTTTTCCAATTCATCATAAGAATTTTCAGGCTTGCTGAATTTAACCATTTCAACTTTATTAAACTGATGAAGGCGAATTAAGCCTCGTGTGTCGCGGCCTGCACTTCCTGCTTCTGAACGGAAAGAAGGACTTAAAGCCGTGAAGTAAACCGGCAATTCGCTGCCGCTTAAAATTTCATTATTATAATAGTTCGTTAACGGAACTTCAGCAGTAGGAATCAAAGTGAAATCAGTATCTTCCAATTGAAAACCATCTTCTCTAAATTTTGGAAATTGACCAGTACCGTACATTGAATTGCTGTTAACAATATATGGCGGAATAATTTCTGTATAACCATGATCATAAACATGGAGATCAAGCATGAAGTTATACAATGCTCTTTCTAAACGTGCTCCGAGACCTTTATAGTAAACGAAGCGGCTTCCGGCAACTTTAGCACCACGTTCGAAATCAAGAATATCTAGATTTTCTGCAATTTCCCAATGAGGCTTGGGTTCAAAATCAAATGTTTTAGGCTCACTCCATTTGCGGACTTCAACGTTTTCTTCTTCACCGGCACCGATCGGAACAGAAGAATGAGGCAGATTAGGTAAAGCAGCTGCGATTGTCTGCAGCTGTTCGTCCACAGAAGCAATCTCTGTATCAAGCGCCTTGATTTCTCCGCCAACGTTTTTCATTTCAGTAATTTTTGCAGAAGCATCATCTTTATTGCGCTTTAACTGAGCAATTTCGGCAGAAACATCATTCCGATATTTTTTCAATTCTTCCACTTTGGTCAATAATGCTCTGCGGCTTTTGTCAAGACGCAGAAACTCAACAAGTACTTCCTCTTTTACTCCGCGTGTTGTCAATTTTTTTTGAATATCATCAAAATTTTGACGAATCATTTTTACATCTAACATATTTTTTCCTCCTAAAAATAAATAATAAAAAAGTCACTCCATCCCAGAAAAAATCTTGGGACGAAATGACTGTGATTTCGCGTTGCCACCCAAGTTCAACCCTTCGGCTGCCCTTGATTAAACAGATAACGGCTGTGACCGATCTGACTTATTTCGTCAGATGCATAAGTAGAGATGGATTCTTTATAGATGAATATCTGCTTTCAGCAACACAGACTCTCTGGAATTCAGAGCTACAAATACTTGTTCTCTAAGCTTTCATTTAGCATACAGAATTTCGATTAAGATGTCAATGGAAGAATCAGTTTGAATTTACCTATTCTCCACTAAAAACCCTATTATATCAGCAGTTACAGAAGCTATTTTCTAAACAAATGAACTACACTTCGAAATACTGTTAGTTCAATGCTTTTCTGTATTAGTTTCTAAAATTTGGGGTAAATTCAAAAAGAATCAGCTGCGCCCAAGACAAAAGGATGAAGAAAATAATAGTGAAAAACATATCATTAATTTTCTAAATCCAACAATTCTCAGTTATTTCCCATTCACTTTTATTAACAGCAAATAGCTAGTCAAAAAATACATGGTTATTACGCATCAATTGCAAATTTTTTGATCAATGACCATGTATTTTAGAAACCTATCTACAGTTTCTGAAAAATATTTCTTTATGCTTTTGTCATGAATCAAGCCTCAGCAGCAGTTGTATTACTTTGAAGAGGTAGATGAATAATAAAAGAAAGCCATTGAGCATCTGAAGTAGCATAGATATATCCGCCATGTAAAGCAACAATACTTTGAGCAATAGCCAGTCCCAAACCAGTTCCTCCAGTTTCCTGAGAACGGGATTCTTCCACCCGATAGAAACGATCAAATAATTGATCAAGCGATTTTTGTGGGATTTTTGGTCCATTGTTACGTACGGCAACCACAACCTCAGTCCCGACTTTATTTGCTTCCATCAGAATCTGATTACCACCCTGCCCATATTTTAAGGCGTTGGACAATAGATTATTGAAGACACGGACGAGCTTTTCTGTATCTCCTTCCATTCGAATAGATGCAGGATTTGTTTCTACCAGAATTTCCATCCCTTTTTTATGTGCTTCCAGTTCAAAATCCACTGCCAGCTGTTCGAGCAGCTGGGCCATATCAAATGTGATAGCATTTAAAGGAACGGAAGGCTGACGCACTTTTGTGTATTCAAAAAGATCATCTACCAATAATTTCATTTGTTTCGCTTTTACATAAGCAATATGTGTATATTTTAGAATCTCTTCTTCTGAATGAAACTGTCTGTCTTCGATTAATCCTAAGTAACCTATAATAGAAGTTAAAGGAGTTCGAATATCATGACTGACGTTTGTAATCAATTCATCCTTGGATTTTTCTATTCGGCGCTCATCTTCAATCGCTGCAACTGTACTGTCAACCAAACCATTGATACTTGCAATTACTTTAGCTAAATTTCCACCCAATTCGAAAGAAATCCGATGATCATAATTGCCGTCTGCAATATAATGGAGTTCACTGATAATGTGACGCAGCTGCATTTGTCGGTAGCGGCGAATCAGGCGCCAATATAAAACGGAAGCATCTATAATAAGAAAGAAAGGAATTACAAACTTGCTCCAGCTCCAAAAGACATCTGTATCTAGGTAGTCAGCCAAAACACCTTTTGTCCCGAAGATAATGTTGCTTAAAGTAGGTGAGCTTTGAACAAACTGATAAATGAGTACAAGAATTGCTACATTTAATAGAAGCAAAAGAATGACTGTCAGAATACCCTCTGCCAAAAGTTCACTGATTTCCTTGGAAGTTAGAGGGATTCTTTTTTGTTTCTCAACTTTCTTTTGTTGTCTAGCGGGCATCAATTTTATACCCCACGCCCCAAACAGTTTGAATCACTTTTTCGCCGCCGGTTGCTTCCTCAATCTTATCCCGCAGATGGCTGACGTGAACCATTACTGTTTTTGCAGAAACAACACTTTCCTGCTGCCATACACGTTCAAAAATTTCATCTGCATTAAAAACACGATTCGGATGACTTGCCAAGAGATAAAGAATACCGAACTCCAAAGCAGTTAATTGAATTTCTTTATCATCAATTGTTTTCACTTGATGGGAGTCCTTGTTAATAATCAATGAACCAACCTCTAAGATATCCGGCTCATCAACTTTTACCTGCATCTGACTTCTGCGTAAGATGGATTTCACACGAGCCATTACTTCTAATGGATTAAATGGTTTTGTGACATAATCATCCGCGCCGGCAACCAGCCCTTTAATTTTATCCATATCTGTTGTTTTAGCTGTAAGCATAATAATCGGAACCTGGGACTCTTTTCGAAGTTCCTTAACAACCTGCATACCATCCATAATTGGCATCATAATATCCAAAATCAATAAATCAATATCAGGAACAGTTCTGATTTTAGATAGAGCTTCCTTCCCATCGTAGGCTTTAACAACCTCATAGCCTTCATTATGGATATAAATACTTAAAAGCTCAACAATCTCTTTGTCATCATCTGCTACTAAAATTTTCATATATATGCCCTCCATATCATTAATATCATCAAATACTATTTTAACAAAAAAATCAGGAAAGAGATAAAAAGTGCTCCATATTACAGAAATTTTAAATACATTACTAAAATTGAAGATGGCTGACTATGAAAACACTATAAAAACGAATGAAAAGTCAATTGTATTGGGAATTGATCGGAATTGAAAAAAAGTTGTAAAAAATGACATATTTTGATTGACCTGAGCGAAGAAACTTGATATATTATTACTTGTCGCAAGACAGGACAACCTCTTTTGAAGCACTGGATAGAATAACAGTGGGAAG